>CALKUJ010000025.1 GCA_937996825.1 uncultured Polynucleobacter sp.
TCCCTACTAGGAGATTCTTTATGGAACATCCACATGAAGGTCATGAGGCGCCACCTCATTGCGGCAATCCATCCTGGGCACATGGAATCTATCGGCTCGCGTAGCGCGCCCTTGCGGTGTCGGAGGCAAACCCAGTTCGATCAGTGCCGCCGTCACCGGCCCCAGGTCATGCAGCCGATGCGAAACGGTGAGCTTGTGCTGTGCCAGGTCGAACGCCAGGGACTCGACACTGGCGATCTGCCCCAGGCGCTGGCGAATCTGGCGTTCCTCGCTCGGGCAGTCCATCTTCTCGATGTGGAAAACAGTGTTCGTGATTGGCTGGGCACTGCCAACCAGTGGCTCCCTGGATAGAGATTCACACGCGTTGGTGCCACACGAGTCATTGTTTTGTGTCATTGATCTTTCTCCGCTTTGCTCATACATTTCAAGTATGAACCCTGAGGTCGCTACAGGGTCAAGCAATATTTTTCTTTTAGCACGCCTGACGCTTTTGTACCCGAATGACAGACGCGGCAGTGAGTGACTACAGGATAGGAATATTCAGGTAGTGTTCACTTTTTGAGCCGTTCGTAGGTAAGCGACCAAGCTAAAAGAGTAAGATGAAAACTCGACGATATAGTCCACGCCAGGTCAAAACCGCACGTGCTGTGCATGCGCAACGGCGCGATGGATAGACGGCCAAGGGAGATACTGAGCCATGCTGTGCTCTGGCAAAACATCAGCTTGGCGCTTGGTATCAAGGCCGTATTTTTAGCGCTGGCGATTTTTGGCGATGCAACCATGTGGATGGCAGTGTTTGCCGACATGGGTGCCAGTCTGATGGTCGTTTTCAATGGCCTGAGGCTTTTGAAAGCCCAGCATTGAAGATGGGGCATTCAACGAAACACCAACTTTGTCTTCCAACTTTGCTGATAGACTTCCGCCCATGCGTCGCTTGATTGCCATTTTCTTGCTGGTCTTTATGCCATTGCAGCTCTCTTGGGCTGCAGTGAGCGGTTATTGCCAGCATGAAAGCGATGTCAGCTCGCAAGCGCAACACCCCGGTCATCATGAGCACGAGCACAAGTCTAGCGACTCCATGTCCGACACCAAAGCGCCTACCTCAAAGGTAAGTAATCTGGACGGTAGTGATACAGATTGCGCCAGTTGCCATGCCGGTTGCTGCGCTGCGTTGGTTACTCAGACGCAAATGCCTTTATCACAAGGCCCCGAGCACGTGACGGCTACCCAAGCCGAATTCCTTTTCCGTTCTGCAATAGAACGACCAGAACGACCTCAGTGGAACCACCTCGCCTGATCGGTGAGGTTAGTTCAATCCATCCCCGCTTCAGCCGACTTCTTGAGAACTGAGCTTCAGTTCTGAAGCGGCTGTGCGTGTCGATCCAGCTTCCTTACCGATCTCCATGTCATGGTTATTCACAACCTAGGAGAGTCGGATGTACCGAACCAAAAAATGGAATTTCAAATGGCGCCTGAGTGCAGTAGCTGCCATTTCAGTGTGCAGTGTCTTTCATGTATTTGCGCAAAATACCAACCAGCCACGGCCAGTTCAGAGCGTCAAAGATATTTTTGATGCCACTTGGGCACGTCAACCAGAAGCACAAGCGTTAGAGACTCGTCAGCAAGCATTGCAAGCCCAAAAGCGTGCAGCTGCAGCATGGACACCAGAGCCAGCAGCCGTAGAGCTGAACTCAAAATCTGATCAGTGGGGCAGAAATTTGGGTGAACGAGAGCAGCAAATTGCAATCGCAGTTCCGATGTGGCTCCCCGGTCAACGAAGCAAAAGTTCTGCTCTCGCAGAAGCTGAGGTCAACGCTTTAGATCATCAAATTAAAGCAAATCAACTGCGTGTTGCCGGACAAATCCGAGAGGATTGGTGGAATTTGCACCGTGCCCGCATCGAAAAAGATGTCACCACGGATCAATTAAACAATGCGAAACGCTTAGCTGAAGATGTTTCTAAACGGGTGAAGGCGGGTGATTTAGCTCAATCGGATCAACACCAAGCTGAAGGTGCCGTTGCGGTGGCTGAGTCTGCGTATGCCATGGCGCAAGCAAATTTGGAACTTGCCATTCAGATGATCAAAGCATCGATTGGTGCGACAAGTTTTTCAACGCTAAATTTGTCAGATAGCCCAGAGTTACTCCCTTCAGCTGAATACCCACGCAACCATGCTGCATTGATGGAGCTGCAAGCGCGCTCAGATGTTGCCGAGCGCGCGATGGCACTGGCCGCAACCAGAACAAGGGCGAACCCAGAATTCACGATTGCCAAATCCAGAGATCGTGGCAATCTTGCAGATCCCTACAGCTCAAAAATAACGATAGGCATTCGACTTCCGTTTGGCGGTGGCCCTAGGTATGAGGCGGTTGTAGCTCACGCCCAAGCTGAAGCAACACAAGCCCAAGCGCAATTGACCTTGGAGCGCGATCGGACACAGTCCCTGTGGCACTTTGCTCAAGCAAAAGTCAATGCTGCACAGGCTCAACTCAAAGCGGCGGAGCGCAGAGCCAAATTGGCTTTGGAGTCCCGCACCTTCTTTGAGAAATCGTTTCAGCTTGGTGAATCCGATTTGCCAACCCGACTGCGCATCGAGGTAGAAGCCGTTGAGGCACAACGTCAAGCTGCTTTAAGTCGTATCGAGTTCTTTGCGTCTATCTCAGCGCTACGTCAAGCCGCTGGACTATTGCCGCAATAAGGTGTGCTATGAATCAATCAACATTACAGAAAATTTCAATGACTATTTCATCAGGAATCAGAACCATTGGACTGGCCATCGGCTTGGCTCTTTCCAGTCTGAGTTGGGCAGGGGAAGGGCACGATCATGGCGATGCCAAGGCAGCCACATCAGCCCCCTCCACCCCCCGTTTTACAGCAGTTTCAGATGCACTCGAATTGGTCGGTGTGCTGAACGGAAAGCAAATCACTCTCTATTTAGATCGCCTTGAAACCAATGCGCCTGTCAAAGATGCACAAATTGAGCTGGATTTATCTGGCGTTAAATTTGTAGCGCAAAAGCACGGTGAAGATGAGTTTGAAATTGTGCTCCCCGCTGAGCCGAAACCCGGTGTTATCAGCGTGACTGCGACTGTCACGATCGACAAAGAAGTTGATTTGTTGGCTGGGGAGCTGGACATTCACTCAGATTTGAATGGACAAGGTAGCGCTTCAAAAAATGGATGGAAAAAGTGGCTCAGCTGGGCTTTGTTTTCTGCCGCTGCCCTCATGGCGCTGATTTTTATTCGCAAGCGCCTACAGACTCATCAAGCAAATCGCACCGGAGGTGCCGCATGACATTCAAAACCACTCTTTCAACACTGACTGTCGTGATGGCCGCAGTGACTGCCCTATCTCCGGTGACCAGCACTTGGGCTGGTGAAGGCCATGACCATGGCGGTGCATCTGCTACTCCCAACATGAACGGGCCTCAGCGCTTGCCCGATGGCAGCGTCTTCTTACCAAAGCCAGCCCAACGTCAATTGGCAATTCGAACTATCAAAGTGGAAGTTACAGACTTACCGAGGTCCATAGAACTCAACGGCAAGGTCAGCATGGACCCCAATGCTGGTGGCAAAGTTCAAGCCATCAATGCTGGTCGAATCGAAGCCGGTCCTAAAGGTCTGCCAAATCTCGGTACTGCGGTGCGCAAAGGGGATGTTCTTGCTTATCTGGTGTCTTCACTGGCGCCTATTGAGCAATCCAATCAGTTTGCACAGTTGGCAGAACTCAAAGCAGCTAAATCTCTTGCAGAAAAACGACTGGCACGATTCAAGGAACTTTCCGATACCGTGCCACGCAAAGACATCGAAGCAGCTGAGAGCGAGCTGCAAAGCTTGACGGGCCGCGTCTCGGCAGTTAGCACAGGACTGAACCACCGAGAACCTTTGTTGGCACCCGTTTCTGGTGTGATTGCCTCAGCAAATGTGGTGGCAGGACAAGTGATCGATGCGCGAGAGTTGGTGTTTGAAATTGTGGACCCAGCACGCCTGCGAATTGAAGCCTTGGCCTTTGACACCGCTCTCATCGCCAGCGTGGACAAGGCGTTCATGGCAGTGAATGGCCAACAAATTTCGCTGCAGTTTTTAGGGGCAGCACGCAGCCTACGGGAGCAAGCACTGCCCATGAATTTCAAGGCTCAGGGCGAAGAACTGAGCGCATTGGCTCTCGGTGAGCCAGTCAGGGTGGTGATTCAGACCAAAGACAAGGTGAAAGGTATGGCTGTTCCAGTTTCTGCTTTGATGAAGAACCCTGCCAATCAATCCATTGTTTGGGTCAAAACAGCCGCTGAGCGATTCACACCGCGCACCATCACTTTTGAACCCTTGGACGGTACACGGGTTGCCATCACATCGGGTCTTGAGGTGAGCGATTTGATCGCTACGCAAGGCGCAACATTGATTAACCAAGTGCGTTGATATGTTTAAGTGGTTACTTGAAAACAGTTTAGCCAATCGATTGCTGGTGATCATCGCCAGTGTCGTATTGATGACCTACGGCGCATTCACATTGACAAAAACACCAGTGGATGTTTTTCCTGATTTGAACAAGCCCACGGTCACCATCATGACCGAATCAGGTGGCATGGCGCCAGAAGAGGTTGAGCAACTCATCACCTTCCCCCTAGAGACCGCCATGAACGGTTTGCCTAGCGTTGAATCCGTCCGGTCTATTTCTTCAGCCGGGTTGTCATTTTTATATGTGACTTTCAAATGGGATACAGATATTTTCCGCGCAAGACAGTTGGTATCTGAGCGACTGTCAGCCATGGAAGACGGTATGCCTGCTGGCGTAATGCCGCGCATGGGGCCAATCAGCTCGATCATGGGCGAGATCATGCAAATCGCTATTCCAGTCGATTCACAGAAGATTTCGGCTATGGCTGTCCGAGAGTACGCAGACTGGGTTTTGCGTCCACGCCTTCTGTCGGTTTCTGGGGTTGCCCAAGTTATTCCAATTGGTGGCGAGGTGCGTCAGTTTCAGGTGCAACCCAACACGGCTCGTATGGCTGAGTTGGGCATCTCACACGATCAAATGGAAGCTGCGCTGAAAGGTTTTTCTGCCAATACCTCCGGTGGCTTTTTGGAACTCAATGGACGGGAATACCTGATCCGCAACCTCGGACGAACTTCCCGTTTGGATGATCTGAAAAATCTGGCACTGACCACAAAAAATGGGCAACCAATCTTGTTGCGTCAAATTGCCGATGTCACTTTTGCTGCAGCGTTGAAGCGTGGTGATGCAGGGTTTGAGGGGAAACCGGCAGTTATTTTGGGTATTCAGAAACAACCCACAGCAGACACGATTGCTCTTACCCGTGCAATTGAGGATGCGTTGGTAGGTTTGAAATCATCCTTGCCAGCTGGCATGGATGCCCCTCGCGTCACATTCAGACAGGCCAGCTTCATCGAAGCATCCATCAATACGCTACAAGGCAAATTGATTGGTGCATCCGTCTTTGTCGCTGTGATTTTGTTCTTTTTCTTAGGTACGGTTCGACCCACCATCATCGCCTTGACAGCGATTCCCGTATCCATCTTCATCACCTCTTTGGTATTCAAGTACTTTGGCTTGTCTATCAACACCATGACTCTTGGAGGATTGGCCATTGCCATTGGCGGTCTGGTCGACGATGCGGTGGTCGACGTAGAGAACATTCTGCGACGGTTGAAGGAAGATCGCATAAAACATCCGCAGCATCGGCTTCATCCGTTGGAAGTTGTAGCGAAAGCCTCAATGGAGGTTAGATCTGCCATTTTGTATGCCACGGTGATCATCGTCCTCGTTTTCATTCCGTTGTTTGCATTGCCCGGCTTGGAGGGAAAGCTCTTTGTTCCGTTGGGCATTTCATTCATCGTTTCAACTCTGGCTTCATTGCTTGTTTCGGTCACCATCACCCCCGTGCTGAGTTACTACCTTCTGCCATCCATGAAAAACTTGGATCATGGGGATACCAAGGTCTTGATTTGGCTCAAAACACGCTATGCAAACAGTCTTCAAAGCGTTTTACAAAAACCGAAGATTGCATTGATTGCCTCTGGATTCGCCGTGCTGACGGCAATTGCAGCAGTACCATTTTTCCCAACGACTTTCTTGCCGCCATTCAGCGAAGGAACATTGTTGATCGGATTGCGCTTGAACCCCGGCGTGACTTTGTCCGAAACCACTGCATTGGCCAGACAAGCCGAGGTCTTGGTCAAGCAAGTACCAGAGGTCACACATGTCGGTCGTCGAAGCGGACGAGCTGAGCTTGATGAGCACGCAGAAGGCGTTCACGTGAGTGAGCTGGACGTGGGCCTCAAACCAACGGGTGAGCTGACGCGCAGTATGGATGAAATCAAGGCAGACATCCGTTCTCGCCTTGTCAATTTGCCCGCCGCCCTAGAAATCGGTCAACCCATTTCCCACCGTATCGATCACATGCTGTCCGGGGTGCGCTCGCAAATCGCCATCAAAATTTTTGGCGATGACTTAGATGGATTGCGTGGGCAAGCTGATTCGTTGAGAGCACGATTAGCGACTATTCCCGGCATTGCTGATTTGCAAATTGAAAAGCAAGTGCTGGCACCGCAAATCAAGGTTCGTATTGACTATGCCGCCGCAGCTCAATACGGAATTCCTGCACCACAAGTGCTCTCGACTTTGCAAAGCTTGGTCGAAGGCGAAAAAATCACCCAGATTGTGGAAGGCGGTCGTCGTTTTGCGTTGGTCGTGCGCTTGCCTGAATCTGCTCGTTCGGTTGAGGGCTTAAACCAAATCTTGATTGAGACTCCCAACGGTCGAGTGCCATTGTCAAAGTTGGCGACGATTGAGGATGGCGATGGCCCTAACCAAATCAGCCGCGATGACGGCAAACGCCGCATCGTTTTGTCCGCAAACGCATCTGGTCGAGCTTTGTCAGAAATTGTTGCGGATATTCGCGCTGTGGTGGCTGACACCAAACTCCCCGAGGGGTACTTCATCACGCTAGGCGGTCAGTTTCAAGCTCAAGAGGAAGCTTCACGACTTGTGGGGCTGCTCTCAATCGTGTCGCTGGTCTTGATGTTTGTCGTTCTGTACAGCCGCTACAAGTCAACGCGACTTTCCGCGTTGATCATGGTGAACATACCGCTGGCCTTGGTAGGTGCAGTTCTCGGGCTGTGGTTGTCAGGACAGCCGTTGTCTGTTGCCGCTTTGGTGGGATTCATCACACTAGCTGGAATTTCAGTCAGAAACGGCATCTTGAAAGTCAGTCATTACATCAACTTGATGCGATTTGAAGGTGAGAACTTTGATCACAAGATGATTATTCGTGGTTCGCTCGAACGATTAAGCCCTGTGTTGATGACTGCGTTGGTAACAGCTTTTGCATTGGCTCCTTTGCTTTTTGAAGCAGAGCGCCCGGGGACTGAGGTTCTACACCCAGTTGCGGTGGTCATTTTTTCAGGGCTGATCAGCTCCACGTTGCTTGATACGTTCCTGACCCCCGTGATGTTCTGGCTCTTTGGTCGTCGAGATGCCGAACTTTTGTTAGATGACAAAGACGCCGAAGCACTTTAATTAGTTACAGAAAGGATTGGAAATGAAAAGTCAGAAATTTGTGATCGCACTGAGCCTACTGTTCAGCTCAGTCACATTTGCAGCTGGAGAAGGCCACACTCATGGCGATACCCAGCCCATGCACGGAGGTGTGGTGGCAGAGGTGAAGGACATTGAATATGAATTTGTAGCTAAGGCTGATGTTTTGCAACTTTATGTGCGCGATCACGGCAAGCCTGTCAATGTCAGCAAGGCTACTGCCAAAGTCACGATACTTTCAGGCGCTGAAAAGCAAGAGGTTGAACTGAAGCCGGTGGGTGAAAAGCTTGAAGCCACAGGTAAATTCAAGGCGCTTGCTGGAACGAAAGTGGTCGCGCAAGTCAGCAGCAACGCCAAAGTGGCGACAGTGCGATTTACACTCAAATAATCCGTTAACAAACCAATTGCATTGGCATCTGTTCAATGCAAATTGATTTTTATTCGTGGGGGCCATTTTTTTGAAGTTGAGGAAACACTCTCGAAAAGATGACCACTCACATCTGCAACTAGCGAGAGATAGAGCTAGTGTTGCAATAAATGTCAACTATTTAAAACAGCCCCTTAGGTATCGGTGCAACTTCCGGCACTGTTCTTAACCATTGCGGACAAAGGCGGTAACCATCGTCGTGATTCAGAAAGATTGCCCCCAATTGAAGTGGACCACGCAGTAGAACTCGACTTAGAAAACAATAAGCAAGTAATCTTTCGCTGCGATGGTGAACGAAATTTTGACGCTCTAACTTCTACCCCTTATCCTGATGAGAGGGGGAAAAAATGATCAACGCGGGCGATGCATTTGAAAGAAGCGAGATGGGAGCAAGCATGCTGCGCAAGCAGTCGCTGGATGCAATTGGTGCCCACCAATTATTCGATGCTCGAAAAATTTTGCACATGTCTGAAGGCTTGAATGAAGAAACAAAAATTCAGTTCAAGAAGCTGCAGCAGAGCGGTCCGCTCAGGCTCATAAGATCCGTTCCAAATGATTTTGCTGAGCGATGTTTGGCGCTTGAGGCTAGATTTCCCAATTTTTCAGACTTCATCAATGAAATCTTGTTGCCTGCTCTCGCTCTTTCACATTTGAGAAAGACAGGCTTGCAACTCCAACCCACAATTTTTTGTGGTGATCCGGGTGTTGGTAAAACTATGTTCGCTCAAGAGTTGGCAATTGCTTTTGACCTCGATTTCGAGAGATCCAATCTCGAATCTGCTCAGGCATCATTTGAGCTGCTGGGGTCTTCTCGGGGGTGGTCTAACGCTCAGCCCGGCATGCTTTTTCGCTGGTTGACACGGTCAGACAGCTGCAATGGAATTTTTGTCATGGAAGAGCTGGATAAAGCAAACGCGCAAGATCCCCGTTTCTCTGTGACAAATGCATTGCTTCAACTTCTTGAGCCGACTACGGCGCGGGCTTTCGCTGATCAATCCATCCCGGAATTGAAGCTCGACATTACAAAAATCAATTTTTTGTTCACTGCGAACACGCTTGAGGGGATTCCAGACCCGCTGCTAAGTCGGCTAGTTGTTGTTGATGTGCCAAGCCTGACTCCAAAGCAGGCAAGGTCAGTGGCACTGCGTCAGTACGAGGACATGCTTAAAGAGCTAAGACTGCCGGTCGACGCACCAAAGCTAACCGATGAGGGCTTGACGCTACTGTCGACAGAATCGCCCAGAAGGCAGCGGCTCTTGCTTCAACTAGCAATCGGTAGTGCGGTTTTTAAAAAAGCATCAGAGTTGCAGATCAAGAGCACACAGAAAGCTCAGCGGGGAATGGGATTCACAGCCACTTTTGGCGGATGACAGGCCTTGTGTGTGCCTTTGAAATTAACTTTTGGCAGCTGTAGGGTCGGCTTGCTGTTTCAAACGTAGTTTATTCCTGAGCCAAAACTGAGCCAAATTCAACTTTCACGCCCTGAATTTGTGCATCTTCAGAGGAGAATCTGTCGCACCCCCCAATATTGCTGCATCATGGGGGTGTGCCCAGACAAATCACGCATCGCAGTGCCTGCCAGAAAAATGTTGAAAGGTTTACAGCGGCGCGTCTGGCGCTTGGCGTGACAGGCTCAAAGTCTTGGCTGCCGTACTGGCAGCGCGCTTGTCGTCTGCGCCTGCAAACTTGGAATATTTTTGCGTGATGGGCACCAACTGTGCGTAGATGCGGGGAGGCGCGGCCAAGCACTCTTCGTGCTCCAGGTAAGGGCCTTCGCCTGTGAAGTTACTCACCAAGCCACCGGCTTCGGTGATGAGCAACGCGCCTGCGGCCATGTCCCAAGGCTTCAAGCCGAGTTCAAAGAAACCATCGCTGAAGCCTGCGGCCACATAGGCCAAGTCGAGCGCGGCGGCGCCGGGGCGACGCAGACCGGCGGTGCGTTGCATCACATCGCCCATCAAGCGCAGGTATTTGTTGAAGTCGTCTTCTGGTCGGAAGGGAAAGCCGGTGGAGATCAAGCACTCGTTCAGGCGAACACGTTTGCTCACACGGATGCGACGCTCGTTCATGTACGCACCACGACCTTTGGTGGCGGTGAACAAATCGTTGCGTGTGGGGTCGTAAATGACGGCTTGTTCCAACTTGCCGCGCACTTGCAACGCAATGCTCACGCAGTAAACAGGAAAACCGTGGATGAAGTTGGTGGTGCCGTCGAGCGGATCGATGATCCAAATGTGGTCAGCGTTGGGGTTGCCGTGTTGGCTGCCAGATTCTTCGGCCAAGATGCCGTGGTCGGGGTAAGCGGTGAGCAGCGTCTCGATGATGATGCGTTCGCTCGCTTGGTCGATCTCGGTCACAAAGTCGTTCACTTGCTTTTGCGAAACGCGAACAGCCTCCACATCTAATGCGGCGCGGTTGATGATGGCGCCTGCGGCGCGTGCAGCCTTGATGGCCACATTGAGCATGGGATGGAGTGTGGACGACATAGATTGTGAGAAGAGCCAGCCCCGATGGGGCAACCGAGTGAGCCCGACGATGCGAGCGGCGACAATAGCGAGATTTTACGCGTTCAGCCCCGCATTTGCCCTGTCACCTATGAAAACCCGCTTTGTCTTGTTAAACACCAGCCACGCAGGCAATGTTGGCGCCACCGCACGCGCCATGAAGGTCATGGGATTCACCGATTTGGTGCTGGTGGCCCCGCGTTGGGACAATGTGTTGCGGCGCGAAGAAACCATCCAACGCGCCAGTGGTGCCCTCGATGTTTTGGACAATTGCCGCATCGTGGCCACCCTCGATGAAGCGCTTGATGGCATGACCCACCTGTGCGCCACCGCCATGACCCCGCGCGACTTTGGCCCACCCACGCGTGAGCCGCGTGCGCATTTCGCCGAATTGGCACAGACATTGGCAACCGATGCATCGCAAGGCGTGGCGTTTTTGTTTGGCCTGTTCATGGACATCCATGAAGGCGCCTTGCTGGGGCAGCATGCCTTGGCCTACTCGCTGCTGAGCTACTTTGCCATCACCGTGCACCGCCGCCTGCTGTGGTTCGGCCTGCCGGAGCAGGCGACTCTGCTCGGCTCGGTCGCCCGCCTGCATCCGCTGAAGAATCTCGATGCCGCCCAGCTGGAGGGATTCATGGGAGCAGCTGCGCGCGTGACCCGCTACTTCGCATCGATCAATACCCAGTACAACCCAGTCTTTGGCGTGACCAACCTCGTTCGAGACGTGCAGGATGCGATGCTGAACCTGTCGTCGACGCCGATCGCCGGCCACAAGTCCGACGTGCTGAAACACACGCTCGGGGCACTGCGCGGCATCTACATCGATACGCGGCAGATGCGCAGGGGGCAGCCTGCAACATCGTCCTACGCCCAGCTGTGGGAGGAATTTCAGCACGAGGGCGGGCAGACCGGCTACCGCGACATGTTCCGCACCAGCGCCGACCGTGCGCGCGCCATCGAGAGGGCCATCAACCCGACGCAATGGATGGACAGCCCCCTGGGTCAGGTCTTCACTGCCGGCGGCGCGCTGCGGGTTCCCGTTGCCGTCGCGCAGCAAAAGGCGACCTGGCTATTCGACTGGTTGAGCGACTACAACGAGTCGATGGAGAACGCCGTTCGCCTGGCCGCCTATAAGGTGGCACTGGAGCAGGGCATGAGCAAGCAGCGCGCGGCAGCAATGGCCAAGGGTCTGACAGTCAACTTCAACCGCAAGGGCCAGGTCGCGCAGCACGCTGGGATGCTCTACGCCTTCTTCAATGCGTCGATGCAGGGGACCAGTCGCATCGCGCAAACCCTGTTCAGCATCCAGGGCAACGACATCAAGACCGTCAGGCTGTCCAAGGCCGGGCAGAAGATCGTT
>CALKUJ010000026.1 GCA_937996825.1 uncultured Polynucleobacter sp.
AGAGGCCAAGGGCTTCTTGCACACAGACACCCGTCAGCGGGTGGGTACGCCCGCCCGCTATCCCATGGACTGGGTGTTTTGCTCCCCACGCTGCCAGCGTGCTTTTCACAGCATGTATGGCAGCTGGGTCAGGGCAATCGACAACGAAACGCATTCGGAGGCAAGCATGGTTGATGCAACTGAGCTTGAGCTGCGAAGCATGCGCAAGTGTTTGAAATTCTTCGGCGAAGCGGCGGCTGAGATTGGCTTTGACAAGCCCCTTGGCAGCTACTCCGAAGAAGAGGCGCTCAGCGTCATTAACGCCATCGTCACAGCCTATGTAGAGGCCATGACGCTGGAGCATGAACAAAACAAATATCCCCCAGTTCGTATGACGGACAAGCCAGTAAGCGACCCCATCAAGGACGCGGCAAAAGTGGCTTCAACCAATCCGTTTGCGGACATGGAGGATGACTTACCTTGGGAGGTGAAGCCATGATGGACTTCAACTCAACATCTAGCGTGAGCGGACAGATCGAGTGGTTGATCGATCACGCCATGCAAAAGCGAAACGAAGCGACAACGCCACGAACCTATCTTGGCGGCTCAAGACTTGGAGCAGCGTGCGAGCGACAGCTCCAGTACGAATACGTCAAAGCGCCTGTTGATCAGGGCAAAGCATTCTCAGGTCGAATCCTGCGCGTCTTTGAACGCGGGCATCGAACGGAGGACATGGTCATCGATTGGTTGCGCCTGGCAGGCTTTGAGCTCAAGACGCACAAAAACGATGGACACCAGTTTGGGTTCTCACTGGCACAAGGTCGCCTGCGTGGCCACATTGACGGCATCTTGATTGGTGGGCCCGAAGGCTTTGCATATCCCGCTTTGTGGGAAAACAAGTGCCTGAGCTCAAAGTCGTGGAAGGACTTGGTCAAGAACAAGTTGGCTGTGTCTAAGCCCGTCTATGCGGCCCAAGTGGCCGTGTATCAGAGCTATCTGGACCTGTACGAAAACCCTGCGCTTTTCACGGCGGTCAACGCCGACACGATGGAGATTTACGCAGAGCTCGTTCCCTTTGATGCATCCCTGGCGCAGCGAATGTCAGATCGTGCCGCTCGCATTCTCAAAGCCACAGAGGTGGGCGAGTTGTTGCCGCGAGCGTTCATGGATCAGACGCACTTCGAGTGCAAGTTCTGCTCATGGTCAGACCGTTGCTGGGGAGGTGTGTGATGAATATCGACCCTCGCAAGTTTCACAAACCAGAAGAGCCGCTAGTCAAGATTGCGACCATCTTTCGGATGTTCTCTCGCCAAGCGCACCCACAAGGCCCAGAGGCAAATCTGGTCGTGGGCGTTATCTGTCAGGCCATCTATGACTGCCTGTATGCGTCCCTAGTTGAAAAGTCACGTGCATGGAACTTTTTGCAAGACGAGCGACTGCATGTTTGGGCCAGCACTGTGAGCTTGGATGCGGACTTCATTCGTGAGGTTGCCAGCAAGACCGGTTACATGAGCAGCGTGCCCCCACACAAGACTGGAAAGAAAAAGAAGGAGGCACAGCTTGCTTGATTTCAACGATGCTGGACAAGCGTCCTCCAATAAAACGCAGGCATCTGCGGATCAACTACGCGACCGAGTGCGTGACGCATTGATTGACAACATTGAGAGCGTGCTGACCTACTTGCTCCCAGCGGGTGTGTTCAAGCGCAACTGCTTTTATGTTGGCAATGTGTATGGCGCTCAGGGTGACAGTCTTGAGGTGTTGCTCACAGGTGCGAAAGCAGGGCTGTGGACGGACAGAGCCGAGGGAACGGGCGGGGATTTGTTTCACCTGATTGCGGGCAACCGCAACTTGGATGTCAAAAACGAGTTCTCACGCGTTCTTGAAGTTGCCCAAGAGATTCTTGGCATGCCCAAGGTAGATGTGCCCAAGGCAAAGTCTAAAAAGGCAGGCCCAGTCGTTGATGAGCTTGGTGCACCCACAGCCAAGTGGGAGTATCAAGACGCCTCAGGCAAGTTGATTGCTGTTGTCACGCGCTATGAGCCCGAGCCTGGCAAGAAGGAGTTTCGTCCGTGGGATGTCAAAAAGCGTCGCATGGCTCCACCCACGCCAAGGCCTCTGTACAACCAACCAGGAATGCTTGCCGCTGAGCAGGTGATCTTGGTTGAGGGGGAAAAGTGCGCCCAAGCTTTGATTGAGGCCGGGTATTGCGCCACGACTGCGATGCAGGGGGCCAATGCGCCTGTGGACAAAACAGACTGGCAGCCGCTCGAGGGCAAGGCCGTCTTGATTTGGCCGGACAAGGATGCACCCGGTTGGAGCTATGCAGAAGCAGCGGCTAAGGCTGCCTTGGATGCAGGCGCTCGATCGTGTGACATCTTGATCCCACCTGATTTCAAACCTTCAGGCTGGGATGCTGCGGATGCGCTGCAAGAGGCGCAAGCTCAAACTGAAGACGCTGTTGCGTTTGATGTGGACGGCTTCATCCTCACAGGACATCGTCTCCCGATCGCCAAAGATCCCGACCCTTCCGAGGTGGATACATCCTCCGTTGATTTGGTCGACGGTGTGAACTGGAGCACAGAGGACGGGCTTGCGATTGCGTTTACCAACCGCTATGGCATCGACCTGCGTTACTGCGCCCAGTTGGGCAAGTGGTTCTGGTGGAACGGCAAGCGTTGGGTGGAGGACAAGATGCTCTACGTGCAACACCTCTCACGGGGTATTTGCCGTGCAGCCTCACGCAAGGCCGACACACCAAAGCTCAAGTCAAAACTGGCAAGCGCATCGTCCATCGCATCTGTAGAGCGAATCATTCGCTCAGACCCCAAGCACGCGGCCAACATCGATGAGTGGGATCCAGATCCTTGGCAGCTCAATACGCCAGAGGGCGTCATCGAGTTAAAGACGGGCACTTTGCGTCCTCACCAACGCATTGACCGTATGACCAAGATCACGACCGCAAGCCCTAAGGGGGAGTGTCCACAGTGGGTGGCTTTTCTCGAGCAAATCACAGGGGGTGATGCCGAGTTACTGAGCTATTTGCAGCGCATGGCTGGGTACTGCTTGACGGGCCTCACCACAGAGCACGCATTGCTGTTTCTCTATGGCACGGGTGGCAACGGTAAGTCTGTCTTCGTCAACACGTTGTTCACGATCATGGGCGACTACGCCGCCAATGCACCCATGGAAACATTCATGGAGTCACGCAACGATAGACACCCCACTGACCTTGCTGGGTTGATGGGATCGCGCTTGGTAACGGCCACAGAGACTGAGCAGGGGCGTCGTTGGAACGAGTCAAAGATCAAAGAGATCACGGGTGGGGACCGTGTGTCTGCTCGCTTTATGCGCCAGGACTTTTTCACCTACGTGCCCGCCTACAAGATCGTGATCTCTGGCAACCACAAACCAGCGATTCGCAACATCGATGAGGCAATCAAGCGGCGCATGCACTTGATCCCCTTCACCTTGACCATACCGCCAGAAAAGCGAGACCACTTGCTCTCGAGCAAGTTGCTCAAAGAGCGCGATGGGATCTTGGCTTGGGCTGTTCAGGGCTGCCTCATGTGGCAGCGCGAGGGCTTGCGACAACCGACCTCTGTCACATCAGCCACCAATGAGTATTTCGAGTCCGAAGACGTTATGGGTCGCTGGATTGAAGAACGCTGCGTGTTGGTCAGCAACGCCAAGTCGCTCACCTTTGAGCTCTACAACGACTGGAAGCAATGGGCTGAAACGAACGGGGAATACCAAGGGTCGCAACGCCGCTTTTCTGATCTTTTGATCTCCAAAGGTGTGGAGCGATGGCGCAACTCAAGTGGTGTTCGTGGCTTCCAGGGTATCGGTTTGAAGCAAGGCGCGCCCGTTCGCTTCACTCCTCACGAGGTCGATTGAGACCGAAAAGAAATCAAAAAGGATTCACTTTCAGACACAAAACTGACGCATGACACAGCTCGACGCTGTTTTCCTATTATCGACGTCTCACGCGTACGCGTAATAGAGGGAATATAGAAAACAACGTCGATATGTGTCAGTGCGTCAGAGCAAGGACGACTATGACACTCAAGACAATTTTGGCCCTCGACTTGGGCACGACAACTGGTTGGGCTCTTCGTGATCAAGCGGGGAGCATTGCACACGGATTTGTGAGCTTCAAGCCGCAACGGTTTGAGGGTGGTGGGATGCGCTTCTTGCGCTTCAAACGCTGGCTCACAGAAATCAAAGCCACAACCGAGCATGGCATCGATGCCGTTTACTTCGAGGAGGTGAGGCGTCATCTCGGCGTAGATGCGGCCCATGTCTACGGTGGGTTGATGGCAACGCTTACGAGCTGGTGTGAGCATCACCAAATCCCCTACGAAGGTGTTCCCGTTGGCACGATCAAACGACACATCAGCGGCAAGGGTAATGCGTCCAAAGACGAGGTGATCAAAGCGGTGTGCGAGCTCGGGTTTGCTGTCAGCGATGACAACGAAGCCGACGCCATTGCGTTATTGAACCTTGCGATCCTGAATAACGAGGGGGTGTGAGATGAAGTTTCCTCCCGTGCGTTACCCATCTCCGCTTGGTCGAGCACAGCCCATTCCCATGGACATCGAGCGCACCAAGCGTGAAGGCTGGCAAAACAGCCACCTTCTTGTGATCGCTGCTAACGACCAGCGGCTCGACTTTTTAGAACAACAACTCATCGAGAGCATTGGCAACAGGCTCTACGGGACAAAAGGCAAAGGGGGAAAAATTGGATGAACTCAACATCGACAACGTGGGCGAGAGGTTTCGTCAGGCAGCACGCACTGCATATCGACTGCCCGCAGTCAGAGTGCAAGGTTATGTGAGCTACTGGCCAGAGATCAAGCAAACGGAGACAGTCAGAAGCGCAGTGGAGGAACGCCGCTACATCAAGTTTCCGCCAAGCCCCAAAGAGGTCGAGGAGATGCTGGAGGTCATGCGTTGGATCCAGTGCCTCGATGTCGAGCAACGAAAACTAGTCTGGATGCGTGCGAGGCGTTACGGGTGGCGAGACATCGGTCAGCGCTTTGGTTGCTGCTCACGCACCGCACAGCGCCACTGGCAGTACGCCATGCTCCAAGTGATCAACCAGATCAAACCATGAACACATCAGCGTTGGAATGTTGCCCAAAGAGAGGAGTTGGCAAAAATGGGCAATATTTCCAACGAGTTCAGGCGGTTGCTGTTTTAGTTACGGCGATTGCTGAATTTGGCCCAAAAAAGGGTGTCGCATTTCGGGAATGAATCAGGTAAATTCTCGATACGTTGGGAATCAAAGCAACTTGATTCAGCGAAGCAAAACAGAGTCTTGTTTCACCATCTCTTCGAGCTTGTCCACATGGATGTAGCCCGTCACTCCCTCTGAGACAGTCACTGCCAGGTAGCCGTGCTCAGCAGGACCTGAGACCTCGTAAGTCCCCGCACTCAGGGGAATGAACCCCTCATCTTTGAAATCCTTGCCCAGCTTTCTGGCGAGGACTCCCTTCTTCACTTCAATCTTCATTGCCTACCTCTGTGCAGGTAATTGTAGGAACACGCATGCCTCAAATTCAAAAGCATCCAGAAATTCGGATGACGCCTGTGGATAACTTGATCCCCTATGCCCGCAATGCCCGCACACACAGCGATGAGCAGGTGGCACAGATCGCGGCTTCCATCTCCGAGTTCGGATTCAACAACCCCATCCTCACCGATGGTGAGCATGGTTTGATCGCTGGTCACGGTCGTTTGGCCGCAGCCAGAAAGCTCGGCCTCAAAGAGGTTCCGGTGATTGAGCTCGGACACTTGAGCGATACCCAAAAGAAGGCGTACATCTTGGCCGACAACCGCATTGCATTGAATGCTGGTTGGGACGATGGGCTGCTGACTCTGGAGTTGCAAGAGCTCCAAGGTGCAAACGTAGACCTTGGTCTTTTGGGTTTTGGTGATGAAGAGATTGAGCGACTGCTCAACGGTGCTGACGATGGCGGTGGTTTGACCGAAGATGACGCAGTCCCAGAGCCACCCGTGGAACCTGTATCCAAACCTGGTGACCTGTGGATTCTTGGCAACCACCGCCTTCTGTGTGGCGACTCAACGCTGCTGTCAGACGTTGAGCGACTCATGGATGGTCAGCTCGCAGACATGGCGTTCACTGATCCACCCTACAACGTGGACTATGGCAACAACGCCAAGGACAAGATGCGCGGCAAGGACCGCCGCATCATGAACGATGCTTTGGGCGATGGGTTCTACCAATTCCTCTACGACGCCTGCCTGAACCTCTTGGTCGTGACCAAGGGTGCTTGCTATGTGTGCATGAGCTCTTCGGAGTTGCACACATTGCAGAAGGCTTGGATTGATGCAGGTGGCAAGTGGTCCACCTTCATCATCTGGGCGAAGAACACCTTCACGCTCGGTCGCGCTGACTATCAGCGCCAGTACGAACCCATCCTGTATGGCTGGAAACAGGGAACTGATCACTTCTGGTGCGGTGACCGTGATCAGTCGGACATCTGGAACTACAACAAGCCCCGGGTTAACGACCTACACCCGACCATGAAGCCCGTTGAGCTGGTCGAGCGTGCGATTCAAAACTCATCCAAGAGTCGTGACATCGTGCTCGATCTCTTTGGTGGCTCTGGCACAACCCTCATCGCTTGCGAAAAAACCAACCGTCAGGCTCGATTGGTTGAGTTAGATCCCAAGTTTGTCGATGTGATTGTCAAGCGTTGGGAGGAGTACACGGGTAAGAAGGCAGTGCTCTCGAACCGAGATATCGAGGCTCAAGCTGAGGTCTTAGGTGAGTAAAGCACTGCAATCGCCCTCGTTCTATCCAAGCCTTGCGACGTAACGGGCGTAGTCCCCGCCTTCAGGGTTGACATAGAGGTAGGGGCGACCAGGTGCTTTGATCTCAACGCACAGAAACCCGTCACCTGTGCCACCTCCTTTGCCTGCCAACCAGTCGCGAGATTTCAAAAGGGTTCGCCCAAATGAATCGAACTCCTCAGGTGTCATCTCCTTGGTCTCGGTCACGAATACTTTGTAGTTGCCGTAGCCACCAACTTCCTCGAGGCTGCTGGGCTTACGGGCAAATGGCAGCTCAACGCTGAGCTCTTCGACGTTGATCTCTTTGCCTGCAAACATCAAAGTGCGAGGCGTTCTCTCGATGGTGATCGTCA
The DNA here is from genome assembly GCA_937996825.1 of uncultured Polynucleobacter sp. GTDB lineage: Bacteria > Pseudomonadota > Gammaproteobacteria > Burkholderiales > Burkholderiaceae > Polynucleobacter. The sequence goes on from CALKUJ010000026.1 coordinate 7,152, forward strand.
TGGTTGTCATACGTGCCTCAAACAATTCGGTATTTGCGCTCTTGACCATCGGTCTTCTCGGACACGATGTTCAGGCCAAGTTTCTTTTTCAATGAACCTGCCATCGCCCCTCGTATGGTGTGTTGCTGCCAGCCTGTCGCTTGAACCATTTCAGCGAGGCTTGCGCCTTCTGGACGCTTGAGCAACTCAATCAGGGTCGATTGCTTGGTTCCTTCCCGTTGCTTGGCTTGGGTTTCTGGCTTTGCGCCAATTGCCTCTCGACCAGCTGCCGTAATGGCAAATTGGGTTGTGCCCTCAGAGGTTTTGCTGTGCGGGGCAATCAACCCTGAGTTGCCAAGGGCGGTGAGCACTTTGATGAGTGCGCCGCCTTTGAGGTTGGCGGGGAAGTCACACAGTATTTTTTGCGGATGTTTAGCTGCTGCTTCAAGCAAAGCGCGTTGAGAGTCTGTGAGTTTCATTTTTTACCTTTTGATGTTGTTGATTTGTTTTGTGCTGCTAAAGCGCCTGCGGCGTAGGCAGCTTCAAGCGCGCTCTTGATGGCCCACACGGAAACGTCGTGGAAGTCGTGGCGATCGCTGTTTTGGGTTTCAAGTGTTTGGATGAACAAATGGTCTAGTGCTATTTGCTCGATCACTTGCTCTTGGCTCGGGTTGCTCATGCTTTTGCTCCTTTGGTTTTGTGGATGAGGTGTGCCTTGTCAAACCCCACCCAATGACCGTCTTTGTCCAGGCCTCTGTTGGCCATCTCAAGACGGGCTAGGTGGTTGAGGTCGAGCTCACCCTTGGCTACGGCGGACAAGACATCGGTTGGCGCGATTTGGATGAACCCAAGTTCATCAATCGAGAAGGCGGTGGCTTTTGCGTTCATTGCTTTGATCTCCTTTGTTTGTTGCGATGTAAAGCATTGACGCTCTCATTCGAGAAGAAGCCAAGCTAATTACTCGATGTGTCGCTTATTCCTTGAAAGTTGATTGAGATGCCAAGAAGTGCTCCAACTCCTTGCAGATACCCGGGATGTATGGCTGTCTTGGCTAAGCCTGGCTATTGCGACGCACATCGCGCATTGGTGCACCGTGATTACGGTCGTGCGCGTCGTAGTTTTGATGCGGAGGTTGGGTTCTATCAATCAGCAAATTGGCGGCGCTTGCGTGCCAACTTCTTACGGTTGCACCCCCTTTGCAGGGTGTGTGCTGGCAAAGAGCAAACAGTTGCTGCCAAAGTGGTGGATCACATCGTCCCAATCAAGGACGGTGGTGGCCGCTTTGATACGGCAAACCTGCAATCACTGTGTGTGTCCTGTCACAACCGCAAGACAGCTGCGGAGAGTTGGCGGCGCACTGCTGGGGGGTAGGGGGTCTAAATCTCTACGACTGGTAGGCAAAGATGCGCTCGCCTGCCCAAATTTTTACGCGTGCAAATTGAACTAGGGGGGGCTTCCCTCAAAAGGGAGTCATATGGCTGGAAGAAAACCGCTGCCCACCAAAGTTAAGCAAATCAAAGGCACGCTCCAAAAGTGCCGAACCAACCTGCGCGAACCAAAGCCTCAGGGCGACCTGGTTGAACCACCTGATTACATGCCCGAAGGGGCCAAGTCAGCCTGGCGGTATGCGTTGGAATGTGCGCCGCCCAATTTGCTTAAGAAGTTAGATATGTCGGTGCTGGAGGTCTGGGCATGTGCCGCAGATCTGTACCGCAAAGCTCAAGCAGGTATTGCAAAGACGGGCCTTTTGGTGAAGGCCCCAAACACAGGTGTGCCGATGCAGTCTCCGTATCTGGCGATTGCAAACAAGCAGGCACAGATCATGACAAAAGCAGCCACGGAGATGGGGTTCACGCCCGCATCCAGATCGAGAGTCACTTTGCCCATGGAGGCCGCTGACGATGACATGGATCCGTGGGCTGACATCGCGGGATAAGTTCAATGGCTCAAGACAGTTATGCGGACATTGCCAAGATGTACGCACAGAAGGTCGTGGCCGGAGAAATATTGGCCTGCAAGTGGGTGAAAGCTGCTTGCCAGCGACAGCTCAGTGATTTGAAGAAGTTCAAGGGCAAAGACAGTCCCTATCAATTCAATCCAAAGCTGACCAGCAAAACTGGCAAGAGCTACTACCCAGCAGACAACATGTGTGCCTTCATCGAGCGACTCCCTCATGTGAAGGGACCGCTGGCTGGTGAACCAATTTCGCTGGAGCCCTGGCAGGTTTTTATCCTGACCACTGTGTTTGGTTGGGTCAAGGCTGATGGGACAAGGCGCTTTCGTCGTTCCTACATCGAAGTACCACGTGGAAACGCAAAGTCCACGCTCTCATCCGCTGTCGGGCTTTACATGCTTGCTGCCGATGGCGAGGGTGGAGCTGAGGTTTATTCCTTGGCAACTACGCGTGATCAAGCAAGGATCGTGTTTGGTGACGCCCAAACCATGGCGCGTCGTAGTCCTGGTTTTCGCAATCGTTTCTCGGTGAATGTCGGGGCGCACAACATGAACGTGCTGTCCTCGGGCTCTAAGTTTGAAGCGCTATCAGCTGAAGGCTCGACCTTGGATGGCTTGAACATTCATTTCGGGTGCGTGGATGAACTCCATGCCCATAAGACCCGTACGGTCTATGACGTTGTAGAAACCGGGACGGGCAAGCGAGACAACTCCTTGCTGTGGGTGATCACTACTGCGGGGAGCAATCGAGCAGGAATCTGCTACGAGGTTCGCACCTTTGTAACCAAACTTCTTGATGGTGTTTTCGAGGACGAGACCCAGTTTGGAATCATCTACGGGCTGGATGATGGAGATGACTGGACGACCGAGGAGTCATTGATCAAAGCCAATCCCAACTGGGGCATTTCGGTTCGGTCGGAGATTTTGGGGCCGCTTCAGGCAAAGGCGATGCAGCTGCCAAGTGCGGTCAACAACTTCAAGACCAAGCACCTCAATGAATGGGTCAATGCGGACACCGCTTGGATGGACATGCGGTCTTGGGACGCGTGTGGTGACCCGGCAATGTTCATTGAGCAGTTTGAAGGTCAGCCTTGCTGGATTGGTTTGGACTTAGCAAGTAAGACGGACATTGCTGCATTGATCGCTGTGTTCAAGCATCCGGAAATCTCCGATGCATTCGTGACCTTTGGCAAGTACTACCTCCCTGAGGACACAGTCAACGGGGCAGGCAACAGCCAGTATTCAGGCTGGATGCATTCAGGGCGTCTGGTCGTTACACCGGGCAATGTGATTGATTTCGGTTGGATCGAATCGGACCTGTTGGATATGGCCTCCCGGTATGAGATTCAGGCTGTTGCATTTGATCCGTTCCAAGCCACACAGTTATCCACAAGGATGCTGTCTGAAGGGCTGCCCATGATTGAGGTGCGGCCAACGGTTCTGAACTTCAGCGAACCCATGAAGACCTTGGAAGCCTTGGTCTTACAAAAGAAGCTCGTTCACGACGGCGACCCTGTTCTTGGCTGGATGGCCAGCAACGTGGTGGCTCACTTGGACGTCAAAGACAACATCTATCCGCGCAAGGAGCGAGCAGAAAACAAGATAGACGGAATCGTGGCCTTGATCATGGCGCTCTCACGCGCAATCAAACCGGGTGAATCGGTGGTCCTAGGTTCTGACTATGAGTTGATGGTGCTCTGAAGCAATGGGATTTTTTACCTTACTAGATCGATTCAAAGCCTCCACAAGCGATCGCTCCCCATGGGGCGATTTCTTTTTTGAGCCTGTCTCAGTCCGGAGCTCCTCAGGCATTCGTGTCTCGCCCGACGGGGCGCTGCGGCTGTCGGCGGTTTACGCCTGTGTGCGCATCCTGTCGGAGACGATGGCATCTTTGCCAGTGGTGGTCTATCGCCAACGCAAGGATGGTGGCAAAGACCGGGTGACGGATCACTGGCTCTACAACCTACTAGCCAGAAAACCCAATCGCTTCCAAAACCCCTTCGAGTGGCGAGAGATGCTGCAAGGGCACCTGTCCCTCAGAGGCAATGCGTTTTGTCAGATCATCTCCAACCCCAGAGGGGAGATCACCGAGTTGATGCCCATCCATCCTGACCGTGTACGCATGGAGGTGATGGACAGCGGAGACTTCCGCTACCGGGTGCGCATGCAAAGCGGTGACGAAACAGTTTTTCCAAGAGGTCAGATCTGGCATCTGAGAGGTTTGTCATCGGACGGTTTGATGGGCATGAGCCCGATTGAGCTGGCAAGAGAAAGTCTTGGCATGGCTTTGGCTGCGCAGGACTATGGAGCTAGGTTCTTCACCAACGACGCCAAACCCACTGGTGGCTGGATTGAGTTTCCCGGCACCTTCAAGGATGCCGAAGCCAAACGGGTGTTTCGTGATTCGTACCAGTCGGCACAGGCTGGCTCGAACCGGGGCAAGGTGCTCGTACTCGAGAACGGCATGAAGTTTCATGAGGTGGGTGTCACGAACAAGGATGCTCAGTTTCTAGAACTACGCAAGTTCCAGATAACCGATATCGCTCGAATGTTCCGTGTGCCACCGCACATGATTGCTGATTTAGATCGGGCGACTTTCTCGAACATTGAACAGCAAAGCCTTGAGTTCGTCATGCACACCATGACGCCATGGGCTGAGCGTTGGGAGGCGTCCATCGAAACGGAGCTTTTGCCCGATGGTGATGCGCTCGAGATTGAGTTTGACTTTGCCAACCTCATGCGAGGGGACGCTGCAAGCCGTTCTGCCTATTACCAAAGTGGCATCCAAAACGGCTGGCTCACCCGCAACGAAGCTCGTATCTCAGAAAACCTCA
>CALKUJ010000027.1 GCA_937996825.1 uncultured Polynucleobacter sp.
ATTGCCGTTGCTGTCTTGGCTATTTGCCAAGCTCAAAATCTGCTCACGCAACGTGCCCAGTTCTAGCGCAATGCTTTGGCGATCTTGTGGACTAAGCGTGTCGTTTGCGGCTTGCACAGCCAACTCTTTGATGCGGTACATCACATCACTCGTGTTCTTGAGTGATGTTTCTTCGGCGGTCAAACGCACATTGACAGCCTTCAACGTGTCTTGGTAGCCAGACTGACGAGCCAACTCAGATTCAAGACGTGTGACCAGTGAGGCTTTATCTGGCGCATCACTTGGTTTAACGATTTGCAAACCTGTTGACAACTGCTCTTGCACTTTGGTTAGTTTCGCTTGCACATTGCCTAGCTGCTGCGTAGAACGATCGAAGTAAAGACTAGTAGAAATTTTCATGATGATTTACCTTGATCAGCGAATTTGGACAATGGAGTCAAACAACTCACCCGACACTTGTAATGCTTTGGCACAGGCCTGATAAGCCTGCTGATAACGAATCAATGCGGCAGCTTCATCGTCGAGGTTGACGCCAGACACTTTGTCGCGTGCAGCCACAGCTTGCTCATTCACCACCGTCAAGGCTTCTTGCGTGATGATGGCTTGCTGGGCCAAGTTGCCCACGTTGTTGATTTGGTCGATGTAGGTATTGGCAATGGTTTTGCCATTGGCGGTGGGCTTTTTGTTCAAGTCGACCATGTCGAGCATGTTGACGTTGTTGGCCAAGCCATCAAAGTTGCCATCAATCAAAAAGCTATCGCCCACCGATGCACCATGCGTGAGTTTGATGTTCAAACCTTGAAACTCAAGCATGGGCTCTAAGGCGGTGGCGTCGTATTGGCGGTTGGCCAACTCAGTGCCTGTTTTGGCATCGATGATGCTGTAGCGGTCAGCTGCCGTGAACTTGACCTGCAAGGTTTGGCTGCGCAAGTTGTCACGGGCGTTGGCAGGTTCACCGCTGAAAGTTGTCGCTACCTTGGCAACACCTTTACCTGTGACAAACAGCAACAAATCATCCGGGCAGCCGTCTTCAATGTAGGCGCCTGTGCGCAAACCCAACTTGGCCAAATCGGCAGGGTTGCCAAACTTCTCCACCTTGGGGTCACCGTAGGTGTAGGCGCTGAACGAAAAGCGAATGTCTGTCTTGGTGGGGTCTTCAGCCAACATGCGCTTCAAACGCTCGGTGACTGTGTAATCCATGGGCTCAAGACCCAATGCATTTGAGGTGTAAGAACCATCGATGCCTTTGCCAGGTCCAACCGAGATGCTGTTCGCGCCCTTCTCATCTGTCACGGACAATTTCAAATCAAGGTTGCTGTCAAACTCTGCTGAAACACCTGTTTCACCTTGCTTACTGTTAATGCGTGCCATCAATTCTTCGATAGAGGACATGCCGGGCTTAGCAGCCACAGTGACATTACCCAGCTGAATGCTGAATTTGTTGGCGATATCGGCATCAGACATCATGGCGTCGTATGCGCTGATGACCAACTCCCCATTCACATAGTCAGCTTTGTATTCATCCGCAAAGCGTTGATCCATCGCCCCCACCTTCGCGCCTGCGAGTGTGGCTGTTTCGCTGGATGCCAAGCTGAGTTTGGAGAGCTCGCGATTCAAGTCATCGCTGAACACCAATTTATCGCCCGACACAATGACATGCAATGAACCAGTCCCACTGGGGTCTGCATTTTGCAAACGCGCTTCCAGTTCAGCAGCGAGGTCCGTCAAGGTGGCTGTTGCAGGGTCAAGGTTGTCCAACTCAACAGTGACACCGTCGATATCCATACTGAATGATTTGAAGGCATCGGCAGCTGATGCTTGTCCAAATTCAACATTGGACATAGAAGCCTGCGTCAAATCATTGAGCTGGGTTTGTAAGTTAGCTGGCGTGCCTGTGAAGGTTTGCTCGGGATAGCCGAAACGCAGGGAATAAGAGGTAGCGGCACTCAGCCCATATTGGGCTTGATTGAGGTTGACGCCATTGATTTGCAATGGGCGTGCGAACTCTAAATTGCCGCTTGGAATATGCATGTCACGCA
>CALKUJ010000028.1 GCA_937996825.1 uncultured Polynucleobacter sp.
CTTGGCAGCGCATACAGCACATCTCAGATTTTCTGGGTAACAGTCTGAGTGACTTGCCAATCGATTTCACTTTGAGTGCCAAGACATTCGGAAAGCTCATTGAAATTCAAATGCCGTTTGCAGAGGTCGACTGGCCTTTGGGAGGCGGTGCAGTCAGCCAGGCGATGAACTTAGGCGACCATGTCAGAGGGCTCATCAGCAAGCTAACGGCCTTGAGCACTCAGGAAAGCTTGGAAGAGATCAACCGTCTTCTAGAACTGCCCTCGCTCGAGAAAATAAAGCGCCACCTACTAAGCAGCAAACACGAGGTAATTCAGAGACTGCGTGAAAACACATTCAGTCACCCTTCCCTTCACAACGTTTCCACAATCCTGAGCAACAAATCTCCGATCGGACCAGCTGATTTACAGGCCGTTGTGCTGGACCACTTAGACCAGATTGCAATGGATATTCAAACAAGCAATGACGATCAATATCGCCAATTCTGGACAGAGGGCACCGATGACAAGCACAAGTCCGAAAACAGCTGTCGAGACGCACTGCTTGCAATGCTGAGAACCCATCTTGAACCCCTAGGCATCGATAGTCAACCAGAGTTCGACTACGTAAGCGACAAGCGTGCAGACATCCGAGTCTCATACCGCAACTCGATTACTGTTCCAATTGAAATCAAAGGTGAATGGCACTCCGAGCTTTGGACAGCCGTGCAGAGTCAGCTGATTCCACAATACACCAAGCAAAAAGAAACCAAGGGATTTGGCATCTACTTGGTGCTGTGGGTCGGAGGAACCGAACTGTCCCCTGCTCGGGACGGCGGTAAAAGACCTATCACTTCAACTGAACTTGAGTTAAGACTTCACAGATATCTTCCCAAAGACATCCAGCAGCATATTGCCGTCAAGGTCATCGACGTCACTCGGCCTCATTGATGGATCAACTTAGCCGAGAAAATTTGTTATTTTTGACTGGATACTTGGGATTGATGCCATGCCCCACTCTGGAGCAAAGGAACCATGCTCATATCATTGATCGGAACAGTCCATGTTGAGAATGGACTAGCTAATGTCAGCGCATTAAAGGCCATTCTTGATCGCCTACAACCTGAGGTAATTTATGCGGAAATATCAACCGCGATGCTCTCTGACTATCTTGACGGCTCTCATGGAAATCTTGAATCTGCTGCAGTCGCACAGTACTGTGTGAGCCATTTAGTCACCGTAGTGCCAGTAGATTTGGATAAGCCCAGCGAGGATT
>CALKUJ010000029.1 GCA_937996825.1 uncultured Polynucleobacter sp.
ATCTACACAGGCGAAGACACTCTTTCCCTACACGACGCTCTTCCGATCTCCATCAATCATTGGTCCCAGTGGCTCATCGGGCGCAGTAGCAGACTTGGCCAGTAGGGTGCCATTGCTATGCCATACCTGAAAAGAAATTTTGCTTTCGTAGGGGTGGCCAGTGATTTCTTCGGAGTGGGGTTGCTGATGCTCTAATTCTTTGGGTAATTCAATGATGATGGGTTTGGTGATGGTGGCATGTTCAAGTTGTTTCGCTGCCAACACCTCTAACACCCGAGCAGAGGTTGCCAGTCGTGCGCTGAAAATCTCTTGTGATTCATGTTCGGTGACAAAGTGAGCGGCAAGACCCATGCCACCCAAAACAAGAATCATGGACAGAAATATGCCAAGCAGTAGTCGCTTTTTAATTGAAAAATAAATCATGATTCTTCCAAATCACCAATTCTGTAGCCCACGCCGCGCAGAGTCTTGATGATGTTGGGGCTGATTTTTTTGCGCAAATTGTGGATATGAACATCGATGGTATTGCTCTCAACGCCATCATTCCAACCATACAGCGATTCTTCAAGCTGGGATCGATTAAAAACCTGATGGGGGTTTTCTGCTAACTTCTTCAGTAATGCGAACTCTCGGCGTTGTAAATCCAAGGCCGTACCTTTCCATGTGGCAGATAAAGAGTTGAGGTCAATAACCAAATCCCCAATTTTTATTTGATTGATTGTGTTGCCGCTGCGACGTCGTTCCAAAACACGAAGTCTGGCGAGCAGCTCATCTAATTCAAATGGCTTGGTCAGGTAATCATCGGCTCCTAAATCCAAACCTAAGATACGGTCTTTCGTGGCATCTCTGGCAGACAGAATTAATACCGGAATGTGATTACCTTTTTGACGAATGGTTTTGAGCACATCTGTACCATCAATTTTAGGTAAACCTAAGTCTAGAATCGCGATGTCAAACTCACCATCAGCTAGGGCGTTGATGGCTTTTTGGCCATCCCCGACATGGTCTACATGATGATTGGCGCGTCTGAGCGCAGTGATCAAGCCTGATGCGAGTAATTCATCGTCTTCTACCAATAAAATTCTCACCGCTCAAGCCCTTTAACTAGTGATCAGCTAACAATTCCACTAGTTTAATCGATTAAGACGGAGCATTATTTTCGTTTTTCAGCTACTTTCTCAAGTAATTGATTGATTTCTTTGCGGCGACCATCATCAGCTACTTTGCGACCATTTCTAGCGGGGGCTTGTAATGCTTTGCGCAATGATTTTTCAGCCCCTGCATAGTCACCATTTCTAAACAAGAAGTCAGCATAAAAGTAATTAGAGTCGATGCCGTCAGGATTGATACTCAGTCCTTTTTTTAAGAACTCGGCGGCTTTTTTATCATCCCCAAAACCGATTGGCCAACTTGGAACTTGGTAGTAGAGGGAGCCCAAACTGGTGTATGCAGAACCATCCAAAGCTGAAGGATTGATCTCTAAAGCTTTTTCAAAAGTCTTTTTGGCGTTTTTCACATGTGTCAAAGCACCTAAGCCGCCTTTTGCTCCTGCGTAGCTTGATTCAATGATGGCTTGCCAAATTAGAATTTCGGCACGATTTGGATTTTGTGTGACCAATTTGTTGGCTTCTTTGATCAAAGATTCAAAACCTTTTTCATGGCTTGATTCTGGGCTTTGATATTTCACTTTTTCCCATTCCCTTTGAAGTGTGCTGACGTCCTCTTCGACACCTGCAATAGCAAAAGAGCTGATCAGCGATAAGCCAATCAAAAGAGCTGCTGGTATTTTTTTAATCATGTTCATATAAACCTCGCGATTACTGTTTAAGATATTTGTTAATGATGGGGAGTTGCCCTTGAATCGCTTTATCAGGAACGCCTGGAAATAAGTTGTTCATAAAGACAAAAAAGGATTCCTTGAAGCCTAATTTCTTCTCCCAAGCGTTACCACTTAGAAACTTCATGAACTCTTCGGCTACAGATTCAGGTATGTCTGAATTGGTTTTAAGTTCAGCATTCATTTGCATGACCTGATCAGAATTGATGCTTGTTTTCGTGGCACGTGGGGCGAAGTATCTGACTGATACAGAGGTGTCTGCTAACTCTCTTCTAAGAGATTGCGAGAAGCCGCGCAGACCAAACTTGCTGGCGCAGTAAGTAGAGAAACCAGGAAAACCTAAATACCCAAAGATTGAGCCAATATTGATGATTTGCGAGGATTCTTTTTTCAAATGTGGTAACAATTGCTTGCATAGAAGCATGGGAGAGATCAGATTGGTCAACATCAATTGTGTGATGTCTTTGTCCGTCTGGTCTTCAAAACTCTTGAACAGGCTGATGCCGGCATTGTTGATCAACAGATTAATCCCTTGTTGCGCCAGGACGGCATCCATCAATCGAACACTGGTACTGTCTTCGCACAAATCACCCGATACGATTTGAACGTTCACAGCAAATTGGCTTAATTCATTTTTTAAAGCCTCTAGCTTTTCAGCATTGCGGCCCATCAATATCAAAGAGGCGCAGTGTGGCGCTAATTGCAAAGCAATGGCTCTGCCGATGCCACCAGTGGCGCCGGTTAGTACTGCCTTGTATGGTTTATGTGTCATGGTCATCAGTTAAAAATCATTTCCTCTGTATCAATACTTCTAAAAATATCGCCATAAAGTTTGTAAAAGTTCTTGGCACAATGAATGATGGTTTCTTGGTCTTTTGGGTCAGTGACTTGATTCATCAAGCTCTCAAAGAATTTGACGTGTTCTAAATCCAAGCTGCCATGAGAGTTCAGATAGCTAAACGCATTGGCAGGCAAGCCAAGACTATTTTTGATGGAGCTGGCTGCATTGGTGGCGAGAGCAATGCTTGTACCCTCAAGCACATGCACCATGCCAAAAAATCCGATTGGATTGCCACGATCAATTTGGTGATAGGCATAAGCCACCATCATTTCGGTGCTGATGTGTGGGCGTGAGTGTCTGACTTTTTCAGCATCACCACCGCATGCGGCAATGTCAGACAGAATCCACTCTTCGTGACCCAGTTCTTCTTCAATGTATTCTGCAATCGCTGTTCTTAGCCACTCATGCTGAGAGCCCAATCTGGATCCACAGGCCATCAACAATGGCACGGTGTGTTTGACATGGTGATAAGCCTGGGTCAAAAAAGCCACATACTGTTCTTTGTGTATCTCACCCTTGAGAGCGTATTCAATGATAGGTGCTGCAAAAAGAACTTGTCTTTCTTTTTCAGTTGAACTTTCTAAGTGATTGAAAAATTTCATTGACTCTCCGTTTATTTAAGCTCTTTGGTACAGCAATTCAATTTGATTGTTAAATCTGTTTTTAATGAGGTCTCTTTTCAGTCTGCCATTGGCAGTTGCTAGACCATTCTTAGGTGTAAAGGGTTCATCGGCCAATAACCAATGTTTGATTTGTGCGTAGTCAGGAAGGTCTTGATTTGCTGATGCAATTCCTGCCTGAATAACTTCATCAGATAAACCATCTTTGGCAGTGACCAGTAAGGCACTGAGTTGCGCTTGTCCATCACCAATGACCATGGCTTGTCTAAATAAACCACTGCCCATTAATAAAGACTCGGGCCATTCGGGGGATATGTTTCTTCCAAAGCTCGTGATCAATACATTCTTTTTGCGACCGTCTAGATACAAAAAGCCTTCATCATCAAAATGACCCAAGTCACCAGTTGGCAACCATTCGCTGTCTGCGCTGATTGAAGCGCTTGCGAGCCCTTCAGTGTTTTCTAAATAGTGAGGCAAGTCCTGATTTTTAACTTCAATCTCGCCATCTTTTGTGATCCGAATGCTGCGCTTCGATAGCACCTTGCCAACGCTGCCGATACGCTCATGGTCGGGGGTATTCAAAGCAAGTACTGAGGCGCACTCTGATAAGCCATAGCCTTCATACACTGGTATGCCCATTGCCTTTGCTGTCTTGAGTAAAGCCACAGGAGTTTTGCCACCACCAACGGCTACGAACTTCAAACTTTTTAAGCGGGGATCTTGCTGTCTGCTGCGAGCGACCATGGCTTGAAGCATTTGAGGTAAAAGGATGATGCTCTCGGCCTGATACTTCTCAATCGCTGACATACAAGTATCTGCGTCAAAGTTGCTTGACCCATGCAAGCCCACCTCACTTAAGGGTAGGCAAATATTTTCCGCGCCACAGCTCAAAGCGGTGTATACGCCAGCAATGTTTTCTAAAAGAACTGACAAAGGTAAAACATTCAAATGTCTTTTAATTTGAAGTGAACGAAGTGCCTGCTCCAGTGATTGCGCAACAAACCATTCTTGCTCACTGCTCAAGCAAACACCTTTTGGTTCTGAGGTTGTCCCAGAGGTGTAAGTGATTTTTTGTACTTCGGCCAAATTGGGTTGATCCACTAAGCCAGAAAGCACACTCATGCTTTCAAAAAGCTTTAATCTTCCAACATATTCGTTCTGAAAGATGAAACCAAGATTTCTGACGATATCTTCTTGGGCGCAAAAAATGGCCTGCATACCACTTGATTTAATTGCGTGTAGCCATTGGCTGGGTGTAAAGAAGCTTGGGAGTGGAATCAGGGTCACGCCAATTTCTTGGGTGGCTAAATCAATCGCGATCCACTCCAAAGAATTATCGGCCAGTATTCCGACAGGCGCTTTGGGGTTCTTTCTCTTTAAAAGAGCTTCTGATATTTCCGATACTTTCTTTGTGAGGGCGGTTTTATCCCATGACTCTGTTCCTGAAGACAGAATGGGTTGATTTTCTGGAATGGTATTAAGCCAGCTTCTCATAGCCTGAAGCGATATCACCAAACATCACTTGTGGTTGAGTGTTGTAATAGCTTCCCCAGTTTTTGCCACCATCTTCTAGGCGACTTGGATCAGCTTCAGCCAACTGAAACAACTTGATACCGAGGCGCTTGAATGAATTCAACAAAGTACGGGTGGCAGTAAAAGTCACCCACTTGTAACCTTGCTCGTGCAAAAAGCGAGTCATATTGATGATCAGAGTGCGACCAGCCCCTGCATGGATGGCAGCTAAGTTGCCGACTTCCACGATTTCCTTGCGGGTTGTGTGTTCTTTCACATGAGCTTCAATATTGATTTCTAATGGTGCGTCCAGGTACTGCTCAAGAAAACATTGTTTGTCTGTGAGTTCAGAAAAACCCAAAGCTGCTAGCCAATGGCCTTGAGCATCTTTGCAGCCCACCAAGATATCGCTGAAGTGATGGACGTCAGCGCCATATGTTTTATAGAAACTTGTGGCAATGAAAGTCTGAAGGCTTTCACGCTCTGGATGTTGTTTGTTTACCCATTCAAACTTGTAAACATCTTCCTCAGAATTAAATTCTGGGCAGATTAATGTATGCTTTGCGTCATGGAATGTTCTTAATGTAAGAGCCACTGATGATCCTTTTTGTTTGGTATAGGTCAAACAATAGAGGTCGAAAATTAAGGCTAAATTAAGGATCTCCCGATTGAGGCATTTAATACGCAGGTCATTGATTTAAATCAATTTAATTAAATAGAAAACAGGTGTTATTTTGAAAAAACTCTTAGGGTTAGCGCTGTTTTTATGCGGTTTTGCTTTGATAGCTTCAGCCAATCAATCAACGGGGGCAGCTCGCTTAGGCGATAGCCTTGTCCTTGAGCTCAAGGATCAGCACGATCAAACTGTTGCTATCAACGAGCAAACCAACTTGATTCTATTTGCTGCTGGTAAATCAACCAGTGCACTCATGAGTAAAACCTTGGAAGACTTGCCGCCAAGTACTCTGAAAGATAAAAAAGCCATTTACGTTGCCGATATCAGTGGCATGCCAGGCTTCATCACGAAAATGGTCGCCATTCCAAAGATGCAAAAGAGGCCCTATACGATTGCCATCTTAAGAGACGAGGCGCAATCAAAAAGATTCCCCCAAAAAGATGATGCCATCACCATCATCAAACTCAAGGCCGGGAAAGTGACCGAGATTAATTTTGTGACCAAGCAAGAAGAAATCACCAAAGCCTTGCAGTAAAACCTCCAGAAGTTGAAATCAATCTCAGCGT
>CALKUJ010000030.1 GCA_937996825.1 uncultured Polynucleobacter sp.
ATGAGTTGGCTGACTTGATGATGGTGGTTGGCAAGAAGATTGAAGAGTTGATTGCTCGTATTGCGCAAAAAGCACGTGCAGCGGGTATTCATTTGGTTTTGGCCACGCAACGTCCAAGTGTTGATGTGATCACTGGCTTGATCAAGGCCAACGTGCCAACCCGTATCTCATTCCAAGTCAGCAGTCGCATTGATAGCCGCACGATTCTTGATCAGCAGGGTGCTGAGAGTTTGTTAGGTATGGGTGATATGTTGTACATGGCACCTGGTACTGGTTTGCCAATTCGTGTTCATGGTGCTTTTGTTACTGATGATGAAGTTCATCGTGTGGTGACTTGGCTCAAAGAGAAAAATGGCGAATCTAACTACATTGATTCAATCTTGGAGCCTCAGTCAGAAATGGACTCTGGCTCTGGTGAAGCATCTGCCAGCGGTGAAGCCGATCCTTTATATGATCAGGCAGTCGCCATCATCTTGGAAAACAAGCGAGCCTCTATTTCTTTGGTTCAGCGTCATTTGCGCATTGGCTATAACCGTGCCGCCAGATTGCTAGAGGACATGGAGCGCGCCGGTCTTGTTTCTAAAATGGGCAGTAATGGTAACCGTGACATTTTGGTTCGTGCTCCAAACGACAATTAAGTTAAGACACAGCAAGCCCAATTGAATGCCTAAGATGAAGATTGGTTTTACCCACTGCAAACGCATCGCTTTTCTAGCTCTCTTGGGCCTTACCTGTTTGACCTCGCCTTCTGTGATTGCTGATGAAGGTATCAAGCAATTCAAACAATTTATTTCAACTGTTAATAATGCTGAAGGTGAATTCACTCAACAGCAGATCAGAGCTACTAAACAGGGTGAATCTCAGCCCAAGGTTCTGCGTAAAAGTCAGGGCCGTTTTATTTTTCAAAGACCCGGTAAATTTGTTTGGGAAACCATCAAGCCGTTTGAGCAAAAAGTGATTGCGGATGGTCAGAAGTTATTGCTTTGGGATAAAGATCTGAATCAGTTGACTGTGCGTCCGGCGAGCAAAGGTTTGAGTGCTAGTCCTGCTGCCATTCTTTTTGGTGGCGCTAATGCAGAAGAGTATTTTGAATTAATCCCTGGCGGTGAAAAAGGCGGTATGTTTTGGGTGGAATTGAAACCCAAAGCCAACAGTGGTTCTGGAGACTTGCCGTATAGCAGAATTGGCGTTGGGATGACCAATGGTCTGCCCGCCGGCTTAGAGCTTCACGATAACTTTGGTACGATTGTTCTGATTAATCTGAGTAAAATTCGTACAAACATTCATTTGTCGCCAAATACATTTAAATTTTCACCGCCTGCTGGCGCAGATGTATTGAATGTGCAGTAAACATAGCACTATAAAAACAAAGCAAGAACAACATAGTAAGAACAACAGAGCAGCAAACTTAAAAATGCATTGAGAAACTCATGATCGATATTCAGCTGTTACGCAAAGACCTTGATACCGTTGCCGCACGTTTGGCGGAGCGGAAATTTATTCTTGATAAAGATACTTTTATATCTTTAGAGTCTGACCGTAAACAAGTACAAAGTCGTTCAGAAGAATTACAAGCCAAGCGTAATCAATTGGCCAAAGCTGTAGGCATGAAAAAAGGCAAGGGTGAGGATGCCAGTGCTGAAATCGCTGAATCGACTGCGGTGAACCAAGAGTTGCAGGCGCTCACAGAAAAACTTTCTGTGGTTCAAGCCCAGCTCAATGACTTTTTATTGAATATCCCCAATACTCCTCATGAATCTGTGCCGACTGGTAAGGATGAGTCTGCTAATCAGGAAGTTTTGCGCTGGGGCAAGATCCCAACTTTTGACTTTCCGATCAAGGATCACGTAGATTTGGCCATTCCATTGGGGTTGGACTTTGACAGCGCTGCGAAGCTGACAGGTTCGCGTTTTGCGGTGTTGCATGGGCAGGTTGCTCGTTTGCACCGAGCTTTGGCTCAATTCATGTTGGATAACCACATTCAAATCGGTTATCACGAAGTCGCCGTACCTTTCATTGTCAATGCAGACTCTATGAGGGGCACTGGTCAACTACCAAAATTTGAAGCTGATTTATTCAAAGTACCAAGAAAAGTTGGTGGTGACGATCAAGATGAATCAGTCGAAGCTGCTTATGAGAATTTTTACCTCATTCCAACAGCAGAAGTGCCCGTCACGAATTTGATGCGTGACACCATCACGCCATCAGAACAGTTGCCAAAGAAATTTGTGGCTCATACACCTTGTTTCAGGTCTGAAGCAGGCAGTTATGGACGTGATACACGCGGCATGATTCGCCAACATCAATTTGAAAAAGTTGAATTAGTACAAATCACAAAACCTGAAGCTTCTATGGCAGCTTTAGAAGAGTTGACGGCTCATGCAGAAGCCATCTTACAAAAACTAGAATTACCTTATAGAAAAGTTCTACTGTGTACTGGCGATATGGGCTTTGGTAGCCTTAAAACCTATGACCTAGAGGTCTGGCTGCCAGCACAAAACACCTATCGTGAGATCAGCTCTTGTTCAAACATGGGCGATTTTCAGGCCAGACGCATGCAGGCTCGCTTTAAAACAGGCCAAGATAAACCTGAGTTGGTTCATACCCTCAATGGTTCTGGTTTGGCTGTCGGACGAACTGGTGTTGCGATTCTTGAGAACTACCAACAAGCTGATGGCAGTATCAAGATACCCAAAGCCTTGCAATCTTACATGGGTGGTTTAGAAAAGATCACGCTTTAAAAAGGTGCAAGCCTTGAATTTATTGGGAATAAATCTGGTATAAGGCTGCAACCACCATAAAACATAGGTGAAACCCTAAAGAAGGTTATAAATACTAGCTCCCACGAGGATTATGTGATTTAATATCGTCAGTGCATCAGGAATAAATTTTTAAATAAAAAAATATAACTGAATGTACATACTCCCAGTTTCTAAGTTGAAAGGTTAAAAATGAATAAAGCTGAATTAGTAGAAAAAATTGCAAAAGACGCAGACATTTCTAAGGCATCTGCTGAGCGTGTTTTGAACACATCAATCGATGCAATCATCAAAGCTGTTACTAAGGGCGACAAAGTTCAATTGATCGGTTTTGGTACATTCGGTTCAGGCAAGCGTGCTGCACGTGTAGGCCGTAACCCAAAGACTGGCGAAGCAATCAAGATTGCAGCTGCTAAGACTGTTAAGTTCACAGCTGGTAAAGCATTCAAAGACGCTGTAAACAAGCGCAAGTAATTTCTCTTCATGAGATTAAAAAAGGCTGCCTAGGCAGCCTTTTTTATTTCCTAAAACCGATACTTTTGAAGCATCAGAACTGATTCAAACATCGGAACTGATTCAAGCGAACCGTTCCTCAAGGCTGCTCAAGCCGATTTCGGCCAGTAATTTTGATTTTCTTTCCCGAGCTTTTTGACCGGGCAAGTTCTTCTGGGTCGCAATGATCAGTTCATTTTTCATGGAATGTTCCCAGCCAACCAATTCAGTCACAGTGACATCATAGCCATGCGACTCTAATTGAAGGCAGCGCAACACATTGGTGATGTGACTGCCAAATTCACGGGTATGAATCGGGTGGCGCCACATTTCAGATAACTCATTTTTAAGTGATTGAGCTTTGGTCTTTCTCAAGGCTGCTGCCAGTTCTGCCTGACAGCAAGGCACCAACACAACGTGCTTGGCCTTTTTTGCAAAGGCGAAGCGAATCGCGTCATCAGTGGCGGTGTTGCAGGCATGTAAAGCAGTGACCACATCAATTTCATCAGGAAGAAGCTTTGAATCTAGTGATTCTTCAGCACTCAAATGAAGAAATTGCATGTTTGAAAAATTCAAGCGATTCGCCAAATCTTGAGACTTCTTGACCAATTCTTCGCGAACTTCTATGCCATAAATGGTCGATGGTTTTTCTTGCAGCTTGCAAAAAAGATCATTCAGAATAAATCCCAAATAGGATTTCCCAGCACCGTGATCCACGATGCTTAAATGATCTTTGCGACTCAAAACCTCTTGAAGCAATGGTTCAATGAATTGAACCAAGTGGTAAACCTGTTTTAACTTTCGACGGGTGTCCTGGTTGAGCTTGCCATCCCGAGTGAGGATGTGCAATTCTTTGAGAAGTTCAATCGATTGAGTCGGTCTGATCTCGTGTTTTTGTGAGGCGACATCTTTTTTTGATGATGAATCGATCATGGCGTCTGAGCGGTTTTTCAACCGTTGTAAATCCTTGTTGGTATTCAATTAATGCCAGTTTTGGCGCTCTAAACTAAACTATAGGGCTATTTGATTGAAAAGCCTATGAATTACAGTAACGATATTGTCCGCGAAGTCGCAAGACGCAGGACTTTTGGCATTATTTCTCACCCTGATGCCGGTAAAACAACCCTGACAGAGAAGCTCTTGATGTTCTCTGGTGCTATCCAATTGGCGGGAACTGTTAAAGCTCGTAAAAGCGGTAGACACGCCACATCTGACTGGATGGAGATCGAAAAGCAACGTGGTATTTCTGTTGCCAGCTCGGTGATGCAGTTTGAATACCGTGATCATGTGGTCAATCTTCTAGATACCCCTGGTCACCAAGACTTTTCTGAAGACACTTATCGCGTTTTAACCGCGGTGGATTCTGCATTGATGGTGATTGATGCTGCTAAGGGTGTTGAAGAGCAAACCATCAAGTTATTGAATGTTTGCCGCATGAGGAACACCCCCATCATCACTTTTGTGAATAAGATGGACCGTGAAACCAGAGATCCAATGGAATTGCTGGATGAGCTCGAATCTGTTTTGAAGATTGAGTGTGCGCCAGTGACATGGCCGATTGGTATGGGTAAAAATTTCCGTGGTGTATATCACTTAATCAATGACGAAATTTTGCTGTTTGCTGCGGGTAATGATCGCGCTGATCAAGAGTTTCAGGTGATGAAGGGCATTGATAACCCACAGCTTCATGAAATGTTCCCCGATGAAATGGCCCAGCTCAAAATGGAAGTGGAGTTGGTGCAAGGAGCTTCTCACCCATTTGATTTAGAGCGTTTCTTGGGTGGTTTACAGACCCCTGTGTTTTTTGGTTCAGCCATCAATAACTTTGGTGTCAGAGAGATTCTGAATGCTTTATTAGATTGGGCGCCAGGCCCGAGAGAGCGCAATGCAACGGTCAGATCCGTGGACCCAAGAGAAGATAAATTCAGTGGCTTTGTGTTCAAGATTCAGGCCAATATGGACCCGGCTCATCGAGACCGGATTGCATTCTTGCGCGTTTGCTCAGGTAAGTTTGAGCGCGGTATGAAAATCAATCACCTGCGCATCAATCGTGATGTGAAGGTATCAAACGTTGTGACATTCATGGCCTCTAGTCGTGAACAGGTGGAAGAAGCCTATGCTGGTGACATCATTGGCTTGCCCAACCACGGCAATATGCAAATTGGCGATAGCTTTTCTGAAGGCGAAGTCTTGCAGTACACCGGTATTCCATACTTTGCACCTGACTTTTTCAGAATTGCCCGTATTCGCAATCCAATGAAAATCAAGCAACTTCAAAAAGGTCTTCAGCAGTTGGGTGAAGAGGGCGCTGTGCAGGTATTTAGACCTTTGAACAGCAGCGATTTGATTCTTGGTGCTGTGGGCGCTTTGCAGTTTGAAGTGGTTGCGAGCCGTTTGATGAACGAATATGGTGTTGATGCTGTTTTTGATACGGCCAGCATTAACTGTGCTCGTTGGGTGACTTGTGAAGATAAAAAAATGATGAGTGATTTTCAGAATTCATCAGCCGGCCATCAGTTAGCACTAGATGCTGCAGATAATTTGGCTTATTTGGCAAACTCTGCGGTTAACTTGAGAGTGACTCAAGAGCGTTGGCCTCAAATTGTCTTCCATGAGACCAGAGAACACGCCAGCAAGCTTTCTTAATGACTTCTTAAAAGAATCCTATCGGTAATCTCATCAGCACACATTAATCATTCAAGTTACCATTACTCATGCCTAAAACACTTGCCACCGATTCTTTGCCTGTCGTCATCATTGGCGCAGGTTTGGCAGGCTTAACGGTTGCTCTAGAGCTGGCTGCCAGCCGTCAGGTCATCATCATGGCCAAGCGAGGTTTATCAGAATCAGCCACTGCCTGGGCTCAGGGCGGCATTGTGGGTGTTTTAGATCAGCAAGACAGTGTGGATGCGCACGTCAAAGACACTGTCGAAGCGGGTGCTGGTTTGGTGGTTGAATCAACCGCCAGATACATTGCTGAAAGAAGTGCCGATGCGATTGATTGGTTGGTTGACCAAGGCGTTCCTTTTACAACTGATCCTCAAGGACCCAAAGGTCTGCATTTAACCCGAGAGGGTGGACATAGTCATCGTCGCATTGCTCACGCTGCAGATGCCACCGGTAAAGCGATTCATGAAGTATTGCTAGATAAGGCAAAAGCCCATCCAAACATTCAGTTATTTGAGCGTTGGATGGCGTTGGACTTGATCACCAATCGACATCTCAAAGACAAACAACTAAAAAAATCTGAGCGCTGTTACGGTGTGTATGCATTGAACATCTCTAGTGGAAAAATTGAAGCGATTCCTGCATCTGCTGTGGTCTTGGCCACGGGTGGTGTCGGCAAGGTTTATCGCTACACCAGCAATCCAGAAACAGCGACGGGTGATGGCATTGCCATGGCTTGGCGTGCAGGCTGTCGTGTGGGCAATATGGAGTTCGTGCAGTTCCATCCAACTTGTTTGTATCACCCACAAGACAGAACCTTTTTGATCACTGAGGCTCTGCGAGGTGAGGGCGCACAATTAAAACTTCCAGACGGCACTCGTTTCATGCCCAACCATGATGAGCGTGCAGAACTTGCGCCAAGGGATATCGTGGCTCGTGCGATTGACTTTGAAATGAAGCGCTTGGGCTTGGATTATGTCTTGTTAGATGCCACTCATTTGGGTGAGACCTTCCTTAAAGAGCATTTCCCAACGATTTACGCGCGTTGTGCTGCATTGGGTATCGATATCGCTAAGCAAGCCATTCCGGTTGTTCCTGCGGCTCATTACACCTGTGGTGGGGTTGTCACTGACTTAGAAGGTAAAACTGATTTACCAGGCTTATACGCCGTGGGTGAGGCCACATACACAGGATTGCATGGCGCCAATCGTCTGGCGAGCAATTCTTTGTTGGAGTGTGTGGTGATTGGTAAGTCAGCCGCAGCAGAAATCAAGCAACACCCTCTCAAAGAAATGCCAGAAGTGCCAGAATGGGATGAGAGCCGAGTTGAAGATGCTGATGAAACAGTGGTGATTGCTCACAACTGGGATGAGTTACGTCTTTTGATGTGGAACTATGTTGGTATTGTTCGGACCAACCGTCGCTTAGAAAGAGCTTTGCATCGCATTGAGTTGCTTCAAAGTGAAGTCCAAGAGTATTACGCCAACTTCAGAGTGACCCGAGATTTATTAGAACTCAGAAATCTTCTGAGTTGCGCTGAACTGATCGTGCGTTCTGCGCTGATGCGCAAAGAAAGTCGTGGTTTACATTACAGCCGCGATTACCCACAAAGTTGGACTGTTTCTTATCCAACCATCCTCACGCCGATTAATCGGCAGTCATAAGTGCCATTAAGCACCAACTGAATTTATTGAACTCTCAATGAGAAGTCGACAGCGATCACATCTTTGGTTAATTTGCCAATAGAGATGCGATCCACACCTGTTGCAGCGATTGCTCTTAATTGATCAAGGCTGACTCCGCCAGATGCTTCGAGTAAAGCAGCACCTTTGGTGAAGGCAACTGCTTCTCGCATTTGCTCAAGACTAAAGTTATCGATCAAGATATTTTTTGCACCTGCTTCTAGAGCTTCTTGAAGCTCCTGCATATTTTCAACTTCAATCTGGATATCAACCCCTGAGTTCAGTGCCTGAGCTGCTTTCATGGCGGCACTGACACCGCCAGCTGCGGCAATGTGATTTTCTTTGATCAAAATCCCGTGCCATAAAGCCAAGCGTTGATTTTTGCCGCCACCCACGGTCACGGCATATTTTTGAGCTTGGCGTAAGCCAGGAATTGTTTTTCTGGTATCTAAAACAGCGCAACCATGACCGTTAGGGCTGGCACCTTCAATGGCTTTGACATGCTCTCTGGTGATTGAAGCTGTCCAAGAAAGTGTTTGTAGAAAATTAATCGCTGGGCGCTCTGCTGATAAAAGCGCTCTTGGTTTGGCAGTGATTTCACAAACAGTGGTGTCGGCCTTCATGACATCACCTTCTGCATATTTCCAGGTGATGGTGGCTGATGGATCAAGCTTTTTTAAACAACCTTCAAACCAAGCTCGACCGCAAAGAACGGCTTCTTGGCGCACAATCAAGTTGGCTCGAACGAGGCCTGACTCTGGTGCTAGCATTGCGGTCCAATCACCAGTGCCGATGTCCTCTAAGAGCGCATCATTGATATTGCGCTCGCGAGCCTGTTCCAGTGATTCGTTGTGATCAAACATACATGTATCTTTTAAATGGATGAATCAATAATAGACTTGGTAAAAATACTAAAAAGTTAAAGAGTTAAATACCAAGGTTAGATGTTAATTAGGCTGCACCGATGTTTTTAACAAAGCCATGCTGAGCCTTTGCTAAGAGCTCAGGGTGCTCGCTAGTAAAAGACAACATTTTTTCAATACAAATTTGAGCCTCGGATCGGATGCTCTCATCGATGAAGATTTCTCCGGACTGATGTGTCAAACAACTCAGAATACCTTCGAGTCCATTCATGGCCATCCATGGGCAATGAGCGCAACTTTTACATGTGGCACTGTTACCGGCTGTGGGAGCCTCAATCAGAATTTTTTCGGGAGCTAATTGACGCATTCGATGAAGGATGCCTTTGTCTGTGGCAACAATGTATTCCTTGGCACTGCCTTCGACCACTGCTTTGATCATGGCAGAAGTAGATCCCACCACATCTGCTAAATCAACCACGTGGGCGGGAGATTCTGGATGAACCAAAACCATGGCATCAGGATGTTTCTTTTTAAGAGTTTCAAGCTCAATTGCTTTGAACTCATCATGCACGATGCAATGACCTTCCCAAAGCAACATATCGGCACCAGTTTGATCTTGGATGTAGCGACCCAAATGACGATCAGGTGCCCATAGAATTTTTTTACCCTGCTGGTGGAGTTCGTGAACAATCGCTAGGGCACAAGAGCTGGTCACCATCCAGTCAGCCCTGGCTTTTACTGCGGCACTGGTATTGGCATACACCACTACTTCACGATCGGGATGAGCATCACAGAACTGATTGAAGTCTTCTGCTGGGCAACCTAAATCAAGCGAGCAGGTGGCGTCTAAATCTGGCATCAACACTGTTTTTTCTGGGCTCAAAATTTTTGCGCTTTCACCCATGAATTTCACGCCAGCAACGATGAGTTTTTGAGCGCTGTGATTTTTTCCAAAACGAGCCATTTCCAAAGAGTCTGCAACAAAGCCGCCGGTTTCCCAGGCAAGATCTTGGATGTCTCCATCAACGTAGTAATGGGCAACGAGCACAGCATTTTGTTTGACCAGCTCAGACTTAATCTTTTGAATAATTTGTGCTTTTTCTTCCCCAGGCAGTGCTCTAGGTACTTTGGCCCAAGCTTGAGCAATGCAGGTCGCGCCAGAGCCGTCTTGCTTTGGATATTCGAATAATTCTTTGTTCATGTATGAATATTAAGGCAATTTTCTGAAGCCAACCTGAAAGCACCGGTTTCAAGCACTCAAAATCATCCTATTTGTATAAAAACATTTAGAATAAAACAATAACGGAGATAAACATGTTCGGTAAACGTAAAACAACATTGTTAATGCCAACCAATGAGCGTTTCGACACTTTGATTGGTAAAACCTCAGAAATCTATGGCCGCATGGTCGTTGGTGACAGCTTGCGCATCGATGGCAAGGTGGTGGGCAATATCGAGAGTGAAGAGAATGCAAAGGTCACTGTGGCTGTTGGTGAGGATGGCGAGGTAGTGGGTGATATTTTTGCTCACCGAGTCATGATTGCCGGCAAAGTCGAGGGAAACATTTACGCCACTGAGCGTGTTGAGTTTCATCAAACTGCGCAAGTTCGTGGTGATGTGACTTATGGCTCAATTGGCATCGAGCACGGTGCACGAGTGATTGGTTTAGTGATACAAGGTGTTGATAAAAAATCAGCCAATCAAGCATCCGATGTGATTCGCGCGATGCAAGAAAGACGTTAAATCAGAAGAGACGTTCAACCAGAAAATCGCACAACTAAAAAGACTCAAAGAGAAGTCCAAATAAAAAAGCTCACTGATGTGAGCTTTTTTATTTCTTGGGTTCCACGCCCTGATAGTTCATGCCACTTGCTGATGGCATGTGGCACCTCAAATCACTTGCGTTTTAAATCGCCTTTGATTGTGCCGCCTCTTTGAATAGTGATGCTTGAGTAGGTCAATGTGCCATCAACTGTGGCACGGCCACCAATCACCAAATCACGACAGCTCACTGTTCCAGACAATTTGCCTTTGACATTGATGCTATCTGCTGTGACGGTGCCATCCACATAACCGCCAGCACCAATCAATAGTGTTTGAACTGAAAGATTGCCTTTGAATGTGCCATCAACGGTGATTGATCCACCAGACTTCATATCGCCAGTGAATTCAAAACCTTCACTGATGATGGAAGGTTTTAAAGAAACGCTTGAAGTTTGAGTCGCGGACTCAAAATTCTCATTCTCTTCAGTCACTTCATTTGAAATAGGCTCTTCTGATGAAAATTCAGAATTTTCGTTCTCTGTTTTTTTACCAAACATATTCATTCCCTAAACCTTTAAGAAGCACTAAAGCCGTTACCTGATTTCAAAAGGTTACCTTGTAAATCGCCACCTTTTTCAATCTCGATCTCAGTGTATTGAACTGTGCCAATCACTTTGCCTGTAGAGCGAATGAACAATGATTTGTTGGCTGTTAGGTTTTCGTGAATTTCACCACGAACGTCAACCACGTCAGCAGTAACTTTGCCTTTAAGGACGCCAGTGCTACCAACTAAAATTTCGCGGGCAGTTAGTTCGCCTTCAATGGTTCCTGAAATAGAAGCAATATCAGGAACAACAAAATTGCCAGTTAATTTAACGCCTTCGCCCACAGTTAAGCAGCCATTTTGATTGTTATCAGCCATAAAAACCCCTAAAAAATCGATTTAATTATCATACCTGCTAAATTTTACAGCGAATAGCCATCCATCAAGGTAGAATCCGCACCCGGAGGGAAAATTATGCAAAGAGTGATGTTGCGTGCCAAATTACACCGTGTAACGGTGACTGAGGCCGATTTAGAGTACGAAGGTTCATGCGGTATTGATGAAGATCTATTGGATGCGTCTGATATGCGCGAGTTCGAGCGTATCGAGCTTTACAACATCAATAACGGCGAACGCTTCTCAACCTACATCATCAAAGCAGCCCGTGGTTCTGGTGCCATTTCCTTGAATGGTGCTGCTGCTCGTAAGGCACATGTAGGTGACTTATTGATTATCTGCACATATGGACCAATGTCTGAGGCAGATGCAAAAACATTTGTACCAAAAGTTATCTTGGTAGATGACAAGAACAAAATCAAAGAGATCAAGAAAATCACCATTTGATTTTTGGGTGATTAAGGGTTTCGGTAGTGGAAATAGAAAAGGCAGCCTTGGCTGCCTTTTTCTTTGCTACTGAAGATCTTTAAAAGGGCATCTTCACATCTGATTTGATGCCGAGGAAGACTTGTTTGAACTCAGCTTGGATTCTTTCAATCGCTGCTTGAGTATCCGCTTCAAAACGCATCACCACAATCGGGGTCGTGTTAGATGGGCGGGCCAAGCCAAAGCCATCAGCATATTCAACTCTCACACCATCAATGGTGTTGATGGATTCAGAGCTTGGAAACAATATGTTGGTGCCTGATGCTTTGCCTGCAGCAACCTTTTCTTTGATCTTATCGAGTAACACGAATGGCTCACCCTCTGCGCAAGGCATTTGTAGCTCAGGTGTGCAGATGGCATTAGGGAGTCCCTCTAGGGTGGCATTCAGATCCTTCTCGCTGCTTAGGATTTCCAAAAGGCGCGCACCTGTATAAAGACCATCATCAAAACCGTACCAACGGTCTTTGAAGAAGATGTGACCACTCATTTCACCGGCAAGAGGTGCACCAGTTTCTTTTAGTTTTGCTTTGACCAATGAGTGACCAGTTTTCCACATCAATGGTTCGCCACCCGCTTGCTTGATGTAAGTGGCCAAATTACGCGTGCACTTAACGTCGTAAATAATTTGAGCGCCAGGATTGCGACCAAGAACATCTTTGGCA
Source organism: uncultured Polynucleobacter sp. (assembly GCA_937996825.1). Classification (GTDB taxonomy): domain Bacteria; phylum Pseudomonadota; class Gammaproteobacteria; order Burkholderiales; family Burkholderiaceae; genus Polynucleobacter. The sequence continues at coordinate 12,316 of CALKUJ010000030.1, forward strand.
AACAACATCATTTGGCGGTCGGGGAATATCACCTCGCCACTTTTTGTGACGACTCCCAGGCGATCTGCATCACCATCAAAAGCAAGACCGATTTCGTTATCGGTGGTTTGTAGATTCTTGATCAGATCTTGTAGATTTTCTAAATGAGCTGGATCAGGATGATGATTTGGGAAGGTGCCATCTACCTCGCAAAACAATTCTTGAACTTCACAACCAAGGGCTCTGAATAATTTGCCTGCAAAAGCGCCACCAACACCATTACCGCAATCAACAGCAATCTTGATTTTTCTCTGAAGCTTCACATCGCCAACAATGCGCTCTAAGTACTCAGGGAAGATGTCGTATTCAGAGCGTTTGCCAGAGCCACTTGCAAACTGCTTGGCAAGGATGCGCTCACGCAAAGCCTGTATTTGTTCGCCATAAATGGCAGAACTACCTAAAACCATTTTGAAGCCGTTGTAGTCCGGTGGATTGTGGCTGCCTGTGATCATGATTCCAGACTTGGCTTGCTGTCCGTTGATCTTGATATTGGTGCCAAAGTAAACCATGGGAGTTGCCACAACCCCTAAGTCAATCACATCTACACCCACAGATAGAAGGCCCTCTGTGAGGCCAGACATCAAAGCTGGACCAGATAAGCGACCATCACGACCAACGACACAAACTGTTTCACCAATCTCGCGCATGGCGCTGCCAAAAGATTGGCCGATCAGTTTGGCGACGCTTGGGTCTAGAGTTTTATCAATGACACCACGAATGTCATACGCTTTAAAAATCGAAGGAGATAGTTCCATGAGATCTCTGGCAGATTAAGAATTGAGCCACTTGATGCGTGCAGCAGTGATTGCATCAATACCATCCAATGATGGGTTGTCACCTTTGAGTGCAGCTTGGATTGGCTTGGCTAATTTTTTACCCAGTTCAACGCCTGGTTGGTCAAAACTATTCAAACCCCAAATAGCACCAAGACAAAGTGCGCGATGTTCATAAAGAGCTAACAAAGCACCGAGGTAGTAAGCATCTAGTTTAGGCAGCCAAATCAAATTGCTTGGTCGACCACCAGGGCAAGAGTCATAAGCGAACTCTTCTTTGGAGCCATTTGCCAAAGCTTGTGCTTGAGCCAAGCAGTTAGCAATCAAAGATTGATGATGTTCTTTGGCTTCAGGTAAATCACTCATGGCTTGCTTGATGGCTATGAAATCCACTGGAATGATCTGTGTGCCTTGGTGAAGCATTTGGAAATAGCTGTGCTGAGAATTGCTACCGGCACTACCAAAGACCACAGGTGATGTTGGATCGCATGATTGACCATCGACTGTCACACTCTTGCCATGACTTTCCATTTCTAATTGTTGCAACCACTCTGGTAAAAATCTCAAGCCATGGGCGTAAGGCACAATTGCTTTGGCAGTGATGCCATGTTTGCGTTGATTGTGAATCAAGGTCAATGCCAAAGTGAGCGGCATGTTTTCATTTGCAGGAGCATTCACAAAGTGCTGGTCCATTGCATGAGCACCAGCTAAAAATTGTTTGTATGTGGCAAAGCCGAATTTGATGGCAATCGGAAAGCCAACTGCTGACCATACTGAAAAACGACCACCGACCCAATCCCAAAATGGGTAAATATTCTCTGGAGTAATTCCAAAGGCTTCAGCAGCTTCAGGATTGGCAGTGATACCAATCAAACATTTTTTAAGTTGTGAGGGTGTGACTTGATGAAGCTTTAACCAATTGATGACCGTCTGAGCGTTTCTCATGGTCTCAAGGGTGGTGAATGTTTTCGATGTGATCAGAACTCTGGTGCTGCGAGGTTGAGCCTTTGCCAAAGTTGTAGCCAATTCAGCACTGTCGACGTTTGCCACAAAATGTAAACGAATTGCTTTACCTAAATTTGGATTCACTTGATAAAGTGCATCGCACACCAAGCGTGGGCCCCAGTCTGAACCACCAATACCAATACAAATCACATCGGTGATACCGATCAGTTGATTGCAAAACCCTTCCATTCTTTGCCACACAGCTTTGACTTGAGGCATGACATCTTCGCCATCCACCATCATGGGCTGATCTGATAGGTTGCGAAGAGCTGGGTGAAGGGCTGATCGACCCTCTGACTGATTGACGGCGTTGCCCGAAAAGATCGCATTGCGTTTTTCAAAAACACCGCGTGTGCTTGCCAACTCAAATAATTGCTGCCATTCGGCATCAGTGATTTGTTGGTAGGCGGTATCTAGAGCAAGGTCTACAGCACTAATTAATTTAGACATTTATGAATTTTAACAAGTTTTGGAACCCGCAAAATGAAAAAAAATGGCGGTTGGTTTCAGATACCTCTATAATCACCGCTGTTTTGGAAGCTTGGCAGAGTGGTTGAATGCAGCAGTCTTGAAAACTGCCGAGGATGCGAGTCCTCCGTGAGTTCGAATCTCACAGCTTCCGCCAGACCCGAAAGCCCCCTCGTTGAAAAGCCAGGGGGCTTTTTTTATGCCCCTCTTAACTATTTCTTGGTTTGATCACTGAAGTTGCTATCTTTACTTCAAAAACAACATCTGCAAATCATTCAGATATTGAATGCCTAATGCCGATGCTTTCAAACTTGTTGGGTCTTCATCCAACAAACCTTTTTTCAAGGCATTTTGAATCGGCCCATTGATAGCGCTGATTTCTAAACCAGTTCTTTCTTTGAACTCGTGAGTGGGCACGCCATCAATCAATCTCAAAGTATTGAGCATGTACTCAAAAGGTAAATCATCTTTGGTCAAGATGCGCTCTTCAATCAAAGCATGACCTTGAGTAAAGATCTTTTGCATGTAAGTGTCAGGATGACGCTCGTTGGTTTGTCTGGCAATTTGATTATGAGCGGAAATCTTGCCATGTGCTCCAGAACCAATGCCAATGTAATCACCAAACTTCCAGTAATTCATATTGTGTTGGCAGCGATGTCCACTCTTGGCGTAAGCAGAAATCTCATAACGTTCATACCCAGCACCTTGAAGTTTTTCCATCAGCGCATCAAGCATCTCAAACGCACTGTCATCATCAGGAATGGGTGGTGGGTATTTAGCGAACAGGGTGTTAGGCTCAAGTGTCAAATGATAAAGAGACAGGTGTTGCGTTTTAAATGCCAAAGCTTGCTCTAAATCCTGAACAGCTTCATCAAGAGTTTGATTTGGCAGGGCATACATCAAATCAATATTGACTTGATCGAATAGATCTAAGGCCGCACGAATCGCTGCCTTGGCCTGAGTTGAATCATGAATACGACCCAAAGCTTTGAGCTTCTCATCATTAAAACTCTGAATACCTAATGAGATTCGATTAATGCCACTTTGTGCATAGCTTTTAAATTTATCAATTTCAAAAGTACCAGGATTTGCTTCCATCGTGATTTCAGCATCTGCATTCACGGGAAGTAGGGCGCGTATATCTGATAGCAGTTGATCTAAGCCTTCAGCCGAGAGCAAACTAGGTGTGCCACCGCCAATAAAGATTGTGTGAATTCTGCGCCCCCAAACTTTGGGGAGTGTGCTTTGCAAATCTAAGCGCAGTGCCTCGAGATATCTTTTTTCATCAAAGCCTTGCGTGACTTCTTTTCCTTCTTTGATTTGATGAGAATTGAAGTCACAGTAGGGGCATTTTTTAATGCACCAAGGAATGTGAACGTAAAGAGATAAAGGGGGTAGTGAAGTCAGCATCGTGAATAGTTAGCGTGACAAGCCCAATTTTTGATTTAACTCTTGCATCAAGATCCTCAAAGCTTGACCGCGATGACTGATTTGATTTTTTTCTTCAGCACTTAATTCCGCCGCTGTTTTTTGCAACTTCGGAATAAAAAATAATGGATCGTAGCCAAAGCCATCTTCGCCTTGAGGAGCCTCTAGGATCTCTCCTTGCCAATGACCAACGGCAATCAAAGGTTCTGGATCATCCGCTGAATTGATGAACACCAAGGTGCAAGTGAAGTGAGCACTTCTTTGTTGAACGCCACTCAATTTTTTAATCAAGAGTGCATTGTTGTCAGCATCCGAAGGATCTCTCTTTTGATCACTCAAAGCGAATCGAGCCGAAAGAACCCCTGGCAATCCACCGAGTGCATCAACACAAATACCGGAATCATCAGCAAGGGCAGGCAGGCCACTTAACTTACTTGCGTGCCTGGCCTTGGTGATGGCATTTTCAACAAAGGTTGGAAACGGCTCTTCACAGGATGGAATGCCCAACAAACCCTGTGGCGTTACTTCAATACCCAGGGGGCTGAGTAAGGCGTTAAATTCTCTAACTTTTCCAGAATTGTTGGAAGCTAAGACAATTTTCTTGGAAGACATTATTTTTTTGCTAAAGCTTCTTTTTGCAGTCTCACCAACTCTTTGATACCGCTTTCAGCCAAGTTCAAGAGTTGATCAAGTTCTTTTCTAGAAAATGCCGGGCCTTCTGCTGTTCCTTGAACTTCAATGATGCCGCCTTGAGCAGTCATAACGACGTTCATGTCTGTGTCGCAAGCAGAGTCTTCGGCATAGTCCAAGTCAAGAACTGGTGTGCCCTGATAAATACCCACTGAAATAGCTGCCACATGATCTTTGATTGGATCTTGAGCGATCAATTTCTTTTCAAGAAGTTGATTCACAGCATCGCGAGCGGCCACAAAAGCACCGGTGATCGCTGCTGTTCTGGTGCCGCCATCGGCTTGCAGAACATCGCAATCCAAATGAATGGTTCTCTCACCCAATAATTTGAGATCAAACACGCTGCGCATGGAGCGACCAATCAGGCGCTGAATTTCTTGAGTTCTGCCACTTTGTTTGCCTTTGGCAGCCTCACGGTCACCCCTGGTATGGGTGGCTCTGGGCAACATGCCATATTCAGCCGTGACCCAACCTTCGCCACTGCCTTTTTGATGAGGAGGCACTTTATCAAGGATGGAGGCGGTGCAAAGCACGTGTGTATCGCCAAATTTCACTAAAACAGAGCCTTCTGCGTGCTTGGTAAAACCACGAATGATGGCGATTTGGCGAAGATTTTCAGCTTGGCGATTACTAGGGCGTTTGGATATTGTCATGTTAGGACTTTACAATGGATGAATGATAGAAAGTATGACCGGTTTTGGTAGTGCCTCCAGACAATTAGATCTGGGTGGCGGAGTCTATGCAACTGTAGCGGTTGAATGCCGTTCAGTAAATAGTCGTTTCCTAGATTTGAACATACGTTCACCTGAAGAGTGCCGTTCTGCAGAAATGTCTTTGCGTGAACTGGTCACCAAACAGTTGGGCCGTGGCAAGGTGGAGTTCCGTATCAACGTCCACCGTGAAACCGAAGCCTCAACTCAATCCACAGATTTATTAAATTCAGATAGTCTGAAAAGTCTCAAGGCTTTAGAAGCTGCTGTTCTAAAAGAAATGCCAAATGCTGGAAATATGCGCATGGGTGAAATCTTGCGCTGGCCAGGGGTGATCAATGAAAAAAATGTGGATGATGAGCTCTGGCGCAAGCTGACCTTAGAAGCTGCCACAGAGGCATTGACAGCACTTAAGAGCAGTCGTCAAAGTGAAGGCAAGGCTCTGCAACAAATTTTGATGGAACGCGTCAATGGTATCCGTTCGATTGTTGAGCAGTTAAAGCCATTGATTCCACAAATCATCGCAGCTCATCAGTCCAAGCTCACTGAGCGCTTGACTGAAATACTCACAGGCATTGATGCGCAGGGTCAAGCCGTGGCAAAAAATGATGTATCAGAGCGCATCAAACAAGAAGTTGTTTTGTATGGCGTGCGCATAGATGTTGCCGAAGAGCTTGAGCGTTTAAAAACACATTTAGACGCTGTAGAGTCAGCCCTTAAAAAGGGTGGGCCGGTTGGCAAGCGTTTGGACTTCTTGATGCAAGAGTTGAATCGTGAAGCCAATACCTTGGGTTCGAAATCGGTGTCTCAAGAAAGCAGTAACGCATCGATTGAAGTCAAATTATTGATTGAGCAAATGCGTGAGCAGGTGCAGAATCTTGAGTAATGGTTTAGCTGAGGATTTTTGATGACTTATACCGGTAGCATGTTGATGGTGGTGGCTCCTTCAGGTGCAGGCAAATCCTCTTTGGTGAATGCACTCTTGAAACAAGATGCTGGTATTGGCTTATCAGTGTCCTTCACCACCCG
>CALKUJ010000031.1 GCA_937996825.1 uncultured Polynucleobacter sp.
GCAAAAGCCAATGATGATTTCCATGGCCAAAGCATGACAGATGTTGTGATGGCGCCAACCCGTATTTACGTTAAATCAATGTTGGCATTGATGGCGAAAATCAAAGTGAAGGGCATGGCACACATCACAGGTGGCGGCTTGGTTGAAAACGTACCACGTGTGTTACCTGAAAACACCCAAGCTGTTTTGTATCGTGATGCATGGCAGTTGCCGCAGCTATTCCAATGGTTGCAAAAAAATGGTGGTGTTGAAGATGCTGAAATGCACCGCGTGTTCAACTGCGGTGTTGGTATGGTCGTGATTTTGAATGCCGCTGATGCTAAAGCTGCCAAAGCACAACTTGAGTCAACGGGTGAGACGGTTTACCAATTAGGTGAGATCGTTGAAAGACCTGCTGGCGCGCACCAAACCATCGTTATTTAATTGAAGATTTAAATCATCTGAACTAAATCATTTGATAGTGAGCAAGAACCTCTTGCTCACATCGCTTCATCTGACTTTCATCTAAAGAGTCAATCACTTCTTTTGTTTGCATACCTCTGAGCCAAGTTAGTTGGCGCTTAGCCAATTGTCTCGTGGCAGCGATGGCTTGGTCTTGAAATTCTTGAAAGGTGATGTTGCCATCCAAATGATCCCAGGCTTGACGGTATCCCACGGCTCTCATGGATGGCAGATCAGGATGTAAACGAGGATTTTGACGAAGCACTTTCATCTCATCTAAAAAACCTTCAGCCATCATGACTTCAAAACGCTTGGCAATGCGTTCATGGAGAACTGAGCGATCACTGGGCTCAATTGAAATCAAACGAAGATCAAGAGGGGCGTCGGAATTGTCACTTCCGTCACTAGTAGCACGATCACCTCTGCCACTGTCTTTCGGTTGTTCTTGCAGCCACTCGGACATGGGTTTGCCGCTTTGTAGATAAATTTCTAAAGCTCGTTGTACGCGCTGAGCATCATTTTTTTCAAGTCTTGCAGCAGTGGCTGGATCCACTTGGGCAAGCTCATCATGAATGGCTGGCCATCCAAGTTTGGCAGCACGTGACTCGATTTCTGCACGGATTTCAGGCGAGGCTGCTGGCATATTGGATAAACCATGGGCAAGTGCACGCCAGTAAAGCATCGTGCCGCCAACAATCAATGGGATGTTATTTCTTGCGCGGATTTCTTTGAGCCACTGTTTTGCATCATGCGCAAACTTTGCTGCTGAGTAGGGATCTTCTGGCTCAGCAATATCAATGCCGTGATGACGCACTTCTTGCATTTCAGATTTACTAGGCTTGGCAGTGCCAATGTCCATGCCCCGATAAACCAGGGCTGAATCCATGCTGATGATTTCTACTGTTTTGCCAAGTTTTTTTGCTGACCGAGCGATGGCCATGGCCAGGGAACTTTTACCGCTGGCCGTTGGACCAACGATGGTGATGACAGCTTGATCAGGTGCCACGATTAACGGCCACGCAGAAATAATTTATCCAAATCTTGAATACTCAACTGGATCCAAGTTGGACGACCATGATTACATTGATCCGCTCTTTCGGTTTGCTCCATTTGACGAAGCAGGGCATCCATTTCAGTCAAGGTTAATAAGCGGTGTGCTCTAACTGCTGCATGACAAGCTTGCGTTGCAAGACGTTCATGTTGAGCGGCATCGACCACTGCTTGAGAGCCTGTTGAGTCAAGATCATTTAAAAGGTTTCTCACCAAACCAATCGGATCTGCTTTTTGTAAAAGAGTTGGAATGGTTCTGATTGCCAACTGAGTTGGCGATAGAGTGGCCACGTCAAAGCCTAATTGATTAAGTGTGGCGCGATGTTCTTGTGCCTTACCCACTTCCAATTCTGAGGCGTGCATCACTACTGGAACTAATAGTTGCTGAACTTTGATGCCTGACGCCAAATCTTCTTTGAGTTTTTCGTACAACACTCTTTCGTGGGCTGCGTGCATATCAACCAAGACCAAGCCAAATTTATTCTGAGCCAAGATATAAATGCCGTGGATTTGAGCCAAGGCGTGACCTAGCGGTAAGTCATCATTTGTTGCTTGAGCTTGTTGATCGGTTGATCGATGATTCAGTTGAATAAATAATTTATCAATCTCGGTTTTATTGCTTTGGCTAAGAGGTAAGTTCTGATTGATTGAACTGTTGACGCGATCAGCCCACTGATAATTTGTAGTACCTGTATCAGCGGTTTGAGTAAAGCCATAACTTGGGGCGTATTGAGTTGAGCTTTCTAGTGAGTGGCCAGCTGCAGTACCAAGGGCATGTTGTATCGCTTTGTAGATGAACTGATGAACTGCGCCACCTTCCCTGAATCTGACCTCTGTTTTAGCTGGGTGCACGTTGACATCGACCAACTGGGGATCGATCTCTAAAGAGAGAACCACCATGGGTTGTCGATCGCCATGCAACACATCTTGATAAGCGCTACGAATTGCATGCTGAATCACCTTATCTCTGACAAAGCGACCATTCACAAAACTGTATTGTTGATCTGCTCTTGCCCGACTGGAGGTTGGTTTACTGACGAATCCTCTGACGGTGAGTGGCCCTGACATGTGCTCTAGAGCGATTTTGGAATGCTGAAACTCTTGACCGAGGATGGCATCTACACGTTGTTCAATATTGCACGATGCCCAACGTTCGATCACTTTGCCGTTATGCCAAATCGCAAAACCAATATCTGGTCGAGACAAAGCGATTCTGCGAATCAGTTCTAGGCAGTGACCTAATTCAGTGGCGGAGCTTTTTAAAAACTTTCTTCTGGCTGGGGTGTTGAAATACAAATCTTGTACATCAACAGTGGTGCCAACAGGACCAGAGGAAGGGCTGACCGCTCCCATGGTTTGTCCACCATTCACCTGAATTTGCCAGGCATGATCATCTTCATTGGTTCGTGTGGTGATACTAAATCTTGATACGGATGCAATTGATGCAAGCGCTTCACCTCTAAAACCCAGAGAGGCCACTGATTCGAGGTCTGATAAGGAAGTGATCTTGCTGGTGGCGTGACGCTGAATGGCCAAATGAAGTTCTGTATGAGCGATGCCTGAGCCATCATCTTGAATCGAGATTCTTTGACAGCCACCTTCCTCTAAACGAATCGTGATGGCTTGTGCGCCAGCGTCAATGGCATTTTCCAAAACCTCTTTGACCACTGATGCGGGTCTCTCGACCACTTCACCTGCTGCAATTTGACTGATCAGCGTGTCTGGCAGCGCGGCTATGACTTTTCTCATAAAGCAATCAACTTCGCTTAATGATGACGGTGTTGTTCTTCAAGCTCAATGATTTGTGCTCGGATTTCATCTAGGTCACTTGCATTCTCAGTACCATCTAAATACCTTTGCATATCCTCAATGGCAGGTCTGATGTAATCAAGTTGTGCCAATGCAATACCGCGGTCTCTGATTTCTTCTAATGCATCTGGTAGCAAAATGACCAAGCGCTGTTGAACGCCTAAAAGTCTTTCCCATCTCTCTTGTTGTGTATAGATGGCTTTTAGGTTGCGTAAAAAGCGAGACAAGATTTCTCGAGAACTAGATGATCTTAAAAAAGCGCTTAAAGGGAGTTGGTACTCACCACGATATCCTTGAGCATCTAAATATGGATCCAACATTTGTTGAAGCTCTTCTTTAGACAAAGATGTACCGGTTAAAGGGTCAAGTATCACTTCCCCCTGAGGAAGAGATAAGCGAACCATGAAATGGTTTGGAAATGAAACGCCTTTGATGTTCAGGCCAATTTGTTGTCCAAGCTCCATGAAGATCAGAGCCAAAGAAATTGGAATGCCTCGTCTTGTTTCAAGGACGCTGTGCAAATAAGAATTATTTGGGTCGTAGTAGTCGTTACGATTCGGCCCAAAACCGAGTTCTTTGTAAAAGAAGTTTTTTAAGATTTGTAACTTTTGAATCCCAGCCATTTCATGGGTGACTCGATGCTTGACTTTGTCACCCAATAAATCCAACTCATCGAACACATGCTGAACCACCAAATCTGGGTATGCGTGTTGAGCAATCGCAATCGCTGCTTCTGTCAAAGGGAAGTGATCATCCTCTGACACCAATGAAGCAAAGTAATCAAGTTGTTGTGTTGGCATAGTTCTAAAAAATTTGTTTTATGTTGCTTTGTATAAAAAATCTTTAACTCTGAAGCCTGTTAGCCATAGAGTGCCCAAGTAAACTAAACCTGCCACTGCCAACCATAAACATAACCAAGCAATTCTAATAAATGGCGTATTTTTTAATTCTAACCAGTCATGTTGGTGGGCACCGAAGTAAAAAATAATACCAATTGCCACCAAGCCAATACTCAACTTGAAGAAAAACTTTAGCCACCCTGCGTGTTTCATCAGCAAGCCTTGCTTATGAAGTCCATTCCATAACAAGAAAGCGTTAAGGCATGCGCCTAAGCCAATCGAGAGAGCCAAGCCAGCATGGTCGAGCCATGGAACTAAAACAATGTTGGCTAATTGAGTTAAGACCAACACAGTGATGGCTATTTTCACGGGTGTTTTGATGTCTTGTCTTGAGTAGTAGGCTGGGGCCAAGATTTTGATCAAAATCAAACCAATCAAGCCCACACCATACGCAGCCAGAGCACGCTGAGTCATCGTTACATCAATGGCAGTGAATTGACCATAGTGATACAAGACGGTGGCCAACGGTTGACCAAATATAAATAATGCTAAAGCTGCTGGTGCTGCCAAAACAAACGTTAACTTCAAGCCCCAGTCAATTAACTGTGTCATTTGCGTTTTATCTTCTAGAGCATTGGCTTTTGACAGACTTGGCAATAAAACTGTGCCAATCGCAACGCCCAGCAATGCAGTTGGAAATTCCATCAAGCGATCAGCGTAGGAGAGCCATGACACACTGCCAACGGCAAGATGGGAAGCAATATTGGTGTTGATGATGAGTGATAACTGAGCCACTGAAACGCCAAAGAGCGCTGGCAACATCAAGTGCAATACTTTTTTTGCCCCAGGGTGGTTCCAAGCACTTTGAATTCTGCCCACGCTCAATCCGATGCTGGGCAACATACCGATTTTTTTAAGAGCAGGTATCTGGATAGCTAACTGCGTGATGCCACCCACAATCACGCCAATACCTAAAGCGTAAATTGGAGTTTCGAAGTAGGGAGAAAGTAACCATGAAGAGAAGATCATGGATAAGTTGAGTAAAACTGGGGTGAAAGCTGGTACGGCAAATTTTTTATAGGTGTTAAGTATGCCGGCTGATAAAGACACCATTGAAATCAGTCCGATATAGGGGAACATGATTCGGGTCAGGGTCAGACTGGCCTCATGAGCTCCGGTCTCACGCAAACCAGAGGCCACCAAGAAAATGATCCATGGGGCGCCAATCACACCTAAAAGTACCGTGATCACCAACGCCCAAAATAACAAGGTGGCAATCGCCCCAACCATCAATGCGGTGCCTTCTTTACCCTCTTTGGTGCTGGTTTCGCTTAAAACGGGCACAAATGCCTGAGAAAACGCTCCTTCGGCAAATAAACGCCTTAATAAATTGGGGATTCTGAAGGCCACATTGAATGCGTCAGTCCACTCTGAGGCCCCGTAGGTTCTTGCTATGAGGGTTTCTCGGAGCAATCCCGTGATACGGGATAGCATGGTAAAGCTACTGATTTTGGCGGCGGCAGATAATAAGTTCACAGGCGTAGTTTTACAGATTTCTGGCGGGGGTGGTAGCCTTCCTCAGGATAAGTTATAATCTTTTTCTTTTGGCAATACCCCTAAAGGTTATAAACATGGCAAATACCGCCCAAGCTCGTAAACGTGCCCGCCAGGCAGTTTCTCAAAATGAACACAACACCAGCTTGCGTTCACGTCTTCGCACAGCTATCAAGTCTGTTCGTAAAGCCGTAGATGCTGGTGATAAAGCTGCTGCAGCCAAGGTTTTCCAAGCTGCTCAGGCAACTATCGACAAGATTGCAGACAAGAAGGTAGTGCATAAGAACACTGCTGCGCGTACTAAATCACGCTTATCTGCAGCTGTTAAGGGCATGACTGCCTAATTTAGGTCAGTTTTAAAAAAGCCCGTTCCCTTATCCGGAGCGGGTTTTTTGTTTCTAGTTGTTTGATTTTATTGGGATTTCGCAAGCCTCAACAATCGGAAGATTGTTATCTTTGGCAAAGTTTTTCACGAAATCCATGGCTTTTGGCTCGATATCCCTTAAGCGCTCATCGACAAGCACGCATTTTGTGCCTGCGAGGTTCACAGGTTTAACAAAAGGTGAATATGTGAAGCGTGGGTCGCCTGGATCATTTTCTGGTCGAAATTGAGCCATGACACCGCAGAGTCTTTCAGCCCAGTCGCTGGGTCGAAATGGCTTGCCATCATGAGTGAGACCTTGAATGAAGAATTGTTTGGTCGTCACGATGTGTATGCGGTATAAATGAATAATTGGTTGGGGAAAACCCGACTATTTTAGCAGTTTAGAACTACCGTGAATCAATTATTGAGTTAATCAGGCATTTGAAATTTATGGCGTCAAATCTTGCGGTTAGACATTATTTACAGTTCACTGATTTCAGTGCGGATGAGTACGCTTATCTTTTAGAAAGATCTGCTTTTTTGAAAGCAAAATTCAAAAGATATGAAACTTGGCATCCGCTTCATGACCGAACCTTGGCCATGATTTTTGAAAAAAACTCCACGCGTACCAGATTGTCTTTTGAAGCGGGCATTCATCAATTGGGTGGTCATGCCGTGTTTCTTAATACCAAAGATACCCAGTTGGGTCGTGGTGAGCCGGTTGAGGATGCCGCTCAGGTGATTTCTCGCATGACTGACATCATCATGATCAGAACATTTGGCCAAGACATCATTGAGCGTTTTGCTGCTCATTCACGTGTACCAGTCATCAATGGTTTGACAAATGAATATCACCCTTGCCAAGTATTAGCTGACATCTTCACGTATGTAGAGCATCGTAAGAGCATCAAGGGTAAGACCGTTGCGTGGGTGGGTGATGCCAATAACATGGCCTACACCTGGATTCAGGCAGCTGAGATTTTAGATTTCAAGGTGCACTTTTCTGCTCCTTCGGCTTATCAACTTGACCAAAAGATGTTGAGTCCTAATGCTAAAAAATATTTAACAGTTTTTGAAAATCCTGTTGATGCCTGTCGTGGAGCTGATTTGGTGACCACTGATGTATGGACCAGCATGGGTTATGAAAATGAAAATCAAATTCGCTTAAAGGCTTTTGAAGGCTGGATGGTCAACGATGCCTTGATGGCCACTGCTCATTCAGATGCTTTATTCATGCATTGCTTGCCTGCACATAGAGGTGAAGAAGTTTCTGCATCAGTGATTGATGGTCCTCAAAGTGTGGTTTGGGATGAGGCTGAAAATCGTCTGCACGTACAAAAAGCTTTGATGGAATTTTTGCTTTGCGGCAAGTTGTAATTTTTACTTAAACTTTAATTAATTAGATAGATATGTCAGATATTAAAAAAGTTGTTCTAGCTTATTCTGGTGGCTTAGATACCAGCGTTATTTTGAAATGGTTACAAGACACCTACCAGTGTGAAATCGTGACTTTCACAGCCGATTTAGGTCAGGGTGAAGAGCTTGAGCCAGCAAGAGCCAAGGCGCTTAAATTTGGTATCAAACCTGAAAATATTTTTATTGATGATTTGCGCGAAGAGTTTGTCAGAGATTTTGTTTTCCCTATGTTCCGCGCGAACACCATTTACGAAGGTGAATATTTATTAGGCACATCGATTGCCCGCCCATTGATCGCAAAGCGTCAGATTGAAATTGCACGTCAAACAGGTGCTGACTCTGTATCTCATGGCGCTACAGGTAAAGGCAATGACCAAGTTCGTTTTGAGCTTGGCTATTACTCACTAGAGCCATCAATCAAAGTGATTGCTCCATGGCGTGAATGGGATTTGTTGTCACGTGAAAAGCTATTGGCTTATGCCGAGCAACATGGCATTCCAGTTGAGATGAAGCACAAGCAAGGTGGTGCGCCATATTCTATGGACGCAAACCTATTGCACATCAGCTACGAAGGTCGTCACCTTGAAGACCCTAAGGCAGAAGCTGAAGAATCTATGTGGCGTTGGACTGTATCGCCAGAGCAAGCCCCTGACACCCCTGAGTACCTCGACATCGAATTCGAGCGTGGTGATGCGGTTGCGATCAACGGTAAGCGTTACAAAGCCCATGAAATGTTGGCTGAGTTGAACAAAATTGGCGGCAAACACGGTGTTGGACGTTTGGACCTTGTTGAGAACCGCTATGTTGGTATGAAGAGCCGTGGTTGCTATGAAACTCCTGGCGGCACGATCCTTTTGAAGGCTCACAGAGGTATTGAGAGTATTACTTTGGACCGTGAAGTGGCTCATTTGAAAGATGATTTGATGCCGCGTTACGCCAGCATGATTTACAACGGATATTGGTGGGCGCCAGAGCGCGTGGCGATTCAGACATTGATTGATCACACGCAACAAAGCGTGAGTGGTTTTGTGCGCGTGAAGTTGTACAAAGGTTCTGTCACCGTGGTTGCGCGTGATTCTAAAAACACTTTATTTGATCAAACCATTGCAACGTTTGACGATGACGGTGGTGCCTACAACCAAGCTGATGCTGGTGGCTTCATTAAATTAAATGCTCTACGTATGCGCATTGCTGCAAATGCACGTCGCAAACGTGGTTCTTAAAATTTCAAAGATCAAAAGGGTCAGACATGCAATTCGAACAAGTAACAGTTAATAAAAAAGCCAACGTATTCTTTGACGGTAAATGTGTTTCTCACACGGTCACATTGCCAAGTGGTGAGCGCAAATCAGTTGGCGTGATTTTGCCCAGCACATTGCGCTTTGATTTAACAACCAGAGAAGTGATGGAAGTGGTTGATGGCACTGCTCATGTGAGCATCAATGGTGCAGCAGAGCAAGCATTTGCTGCTGGTCAATCTTGGACAGTTGAGGCGGGTGGTTATTTCGTGATCCGTGCTGAACAGCCTGTTCATTACGTTTGCCACTTTGGTTAATCACTGAATAATTACTGAGTCAGTGATTAATTCTTGGGCAGGCCAGTGATGGTGTGCCCAGGAAGTATTCCTTTCTTGCTGAACCAACCCTGGTTCATTTCTAAAGCGAAGCGAACAGGCTTTGTTGGACAATGATTATCTTCAGTCATTGCTTTCATTTCTAAAATATTCACAATCTTTCCATCATCTGCAATGAAGGCGATGGCCAAAGGAATTTTTGTGTTTCTCATCCAAAAGCAATGAGTCGCACTTTGTTCAAAGATAAACAGCATGCCGTCATCTGCTGGCATGTACGTGCGATGCATCAGGCCTAATTGACGCGCCTTTTCTGTTTTTGCCACTTCCGCTTGTATTTTGTAGATTCCCGCATACAAATCAATCGTATGATTTTGTTGAGCCATTCCAGTTGAATGAAGCGCAAGGTATGCAAAGATGGCTGCAATCAGTTTTTGTGAAGAGATGAGTTTTTGCAGCATTAACAAAAAAATCCAGAAAAATTTTCAATCCATTCATCATACTTCAATGAGAATCATCAAAAGAAAACTTCAATAAATGCCTGGATTTAATATGAATTTTTATTGGAATAAATAGCAAAAATAGGGCTTTCCCTCAATTTGAAACTTATGTTTAGAATAGGGTATATGAGTCGAAAACCTAAAACAGCTAACCCCATAGATTTCCCTGCTTTTCAGGAGGATCACACCACGGTGATGGATCGCCAATCAGAGCGCGTTCAACCACCGAAGATGTTCCGAGTTGTTTTATTGAATGATGACTTCACACCCATGGAATTTGTGGTGATGGTGATTCAGGAATATTTTCATCATGACCAAGAGCGCGCCACGCGCATCATGCTACAAGTACACCTAGAAGGAAAAGGGGTTTGTGGTGTATATACTAAAGATGTCGCTTTAACCAAAGTTCAACAAGTTGTAGATAGAGCCCGAGAGTCTGGGCACCCATTGCAGTGCACTATGGAGGAAGCATGATTGCTCAAGAATTAGAAGTTACCTTACATATGGCATTTGTGGACGCTAGAGCGTCAAGACATGAATTCATCACTGTTGAACATTTACTGTGTGGCTTGCTCGACAACGCCACTGCCGCAGATGTATTGAAAGCTTGCGCTGTCAATATTGATGATTTAAAGAGCAATTTAAAAAATTTCATCAATGACAACACGCCCATCGTGCCTGGATCAGATGATGTGGATACTCAACCAACCTTGGGTTTCCAAAGAGTGATTCAGCGCGCCATCATGCACGTGCAATCTACGTCTAATGGAAAAAAAGAAGTGACAGGCGCAAACGTTTTGGTAGCTATTTTTGGCGAAAAAGATTCACACGCTGTTTACTATCTACAGCAACAAGGCGTGACACGCCTTGATATTGTTAATTACATCAGTCACGGTATTAGAAAAGATCAGGTTGATGCTCCTAAAGCGAGCGAGCCGAGTGCCGAGGGTGAGGAGTCTGGTGCGGCTGGTAAAGACAGTCCATTAGAGCAGTACACACAAAATCTCAACGTGATGGCTAAGCAAGGACGTATTGATCCATTGATTGGTCGTGAAGGCGAGGTTGAGAGAGTCATTCAGGTTTTGTGCCGCCGCAGAAAAAATAATCCTTTATTGGTCGGTGAGGCTGGTGTTGGTAAGACAGCCATTGCTGAAGGATTGGCTTGGAGAATCACGCAGAACGATGTGCCAGAAGTATTGGCTAAAGCCACGGTCTATTCATTGGATATGGGCGCCTTATTGGCTGGCACAAAGTACCGCGGTGACTTTGAGCAACGCCTCAAGGGTGTTTTAAAGAACCTCAAAGACAACCCAGACGCCATTTTGTTCATTGATGAAATTCACACCTTGATTGGCGCTGGCGCAGCATCTGGTGGAACATTGGATGCAAGCAATTTATTGAAGCCAGCTTTATCTAGTGGGCAAATGAAATGTGTTGGTGCAACTACCTTCAATGAATACCGCGGTATTTTTGAAAAAGATGCAGCGCTTTCAAGACGTTTCCAAAAAGTGGATGTTTTGGAGCCAACGGTTGATCAAACAGTACAAATTTTGCGTGGTCTTAAGTCAAAGTTCGAAGAGCATCATGGTGTTAAGTATGCTCAAGCAGCTTTGACGGCGGCTGCAGAGTTGTCTGCACGTTATATCAATGACAGACACTTGCCAGATAAGGCAATTGATGTGATTGACGAGGCTGGAGCCGCACAACGCATCTTGCCAAAATCAAAGCAAAAGAAAACGATTGGTCGCCAAGAGGTTGAAGACATTGTGGCGAAGATTGCTCGTATTCCGCCGCAGTCAGTGTCAGTGGATGATCGCAGCAAGTTGCAAACACTCGATCGTGATTTGAAGAGCGTTGTGTTTGGTCAAGATCCTGCCATTGAAGCTTTGGCATCTGCCATCAAAATGTCCAGAGCTGGTTTGGGTAAAGATGACAAGCCAATCGGTTCATTCTTATTCTCTGGCCCAACAGGCGTCGGTAAAACAGAGGTGGCCAAGCAGTTGGCCTTCATCATGGGCATTGAGCTGATTCGTTTTGACATGTCTGAGTACATGGAGCGCCATGCGGTGAGCCGCATGATTGGAGCGCCTCCAGGATATGTTGGCTTTGACCAAGGTGGTTTATTGACTGAAGCGGTCAATAAGAAGCCTCACTGCGTGCTCTTGCTTGATGAAATTGAAAAAGCGCATCCGGATATTTTCAATATCCTTTTACAAGTGATGGACCATGGCACATTGACTGATAACAATGGTCGCAAAGCTGACTTCAGAAATGTGATCATCATCATGACCACCAATGCTGGTGCTGAAGCCATGCAGAAGTCCACCATTGGATTCACCACCGTGCGTCAAGCCGGTGATGAAATGGGTGATATCAAGCGCACCTTCACGCCAGAGTTCCGCAATCGTTTAGATGCCATCGTGGGCTTCAAGGCCTTGGATGAAAGCATTATTTTGCGAGTGGTTGATAAGTTCTTGATGCAGCTTGAAGAGCAGTTGCATGAGAAGAAAGTGGACGCAAGTTTCACGGAGAATCTCAGAGCTTACTTGGCCAAGCATGGCTTTGATCCTTTGATGGGCGCAAGACCAATGCAGCGACTCATTCAAGACTTGGTGCGCAAAGCACTTGCAGATGAATTGTTATTTGGTAAGTTGGTTCACGGCGGTCATGTGGTAGTTGACATGGATGCCAATGAGAAGATCGTTCTTGATTTTGATGCGCCTGTTAGACCTGCTGTGAAAAAGGCTTCTGCGGGTCGTGAGGTTCAAGAAATTTAAGGAAAAGCAGGGCTTAGTTAATTACTTGATTGAGTGACTTGATTAAGCTCTGCCAGTACTTCCGAATCCACCGGCGCCTCTGTCGCTAGCGCTGAACTCTGTTACTTCATTCCATTCAACTTGTGCGACCGGAACAATCACCAACTGTGCAAGACGCTCCATTGGTTCTAATTTGAAAGCAGTTTGACCACGATTCCAAGTGCTCACCATCAATTGTCCTTGGTAGTCTGAGTCAATCAAGCCAACAAGATTGCCCAAAACGATGCCATGCTTATGACCTAGGCCAGATCTTGGCAAGATCAAAGCGGCATAAGCCGGATCATCCAAGAAAATAGATAAACCAGTGGGCACTAAAACTGTTTGACCTGGCTCGATGACGATGGCTTCGTCTAGGCAAGCTCTTAAATCAAGGCCAGCACTGCCACTCGTTGCGTATTGCGGCAGATTGTTTCTCATGCGTTCATCAAGAATTTTGACTTGTAGTTTTTTCATGGCTTATTTATTTAAATTTTTGTGGAAACGAGTTGGATGATTTCGCGAGACAAAGTAGTTTTGTCGAGCTTATTGGTTTTAGTCATGCCTTTTTCTTCAACAATCAGTAATTGATTCTCATCAAGACCAAAAGTGTCTGGACCAAGATTACCTAAAAGCATAGGGATATTTTTCTTGAGGCGCTTTTCTTGAGCATGCTTTTCTAAATCATTGGTCTCGGCTGCAAACCCAACGCAGTAGGGCTTCTTGCCAGAAGACTGCTTGGCGACTTCGGCCAAGATGTCAGGATTTAAATCAAACTCTAGAGTTGGGCTGGTTTGAGCAGTTTTTTTAATTTTCTGTGCAGATGCATTCTTGATTGACCAATCTGCTACCGCGGCAACAGAGAAGAAAACATCAGAATCAAGATGATTCATCACGGCAGCATGCATGTCTTTGGCGCTGACCACGTCGGTGCGTTTGATCTTGCCTGTGAACTCAAGGGGTGTTGCCAAGTGACATGGGCCTGCGATCAATTGAACATCGGCACCGGCCTCTACAGCAGCTCTTGCTAAAGCAAAGCCCATCTTTCCAGAGCTTCGATTGGTAATGCCTCTAACAGGATCGATGACCTCGTATGTTGGGCCAGCGGTGATCAATACCTTTTTACCTGCCAATACTTTTTTTTGAAAAAAAGCGATGATGCCTTCAAGGATCTCTGCAGCTTCCAACATGCGACCCATGCCATTTTCGCCACAAGCTTGTGTGCCACTGGTGGGTCCGAGCACGTTGATGCCATCAGCTTGAAGTTGTTGCATATTTCTTTGTGTGGCTGGGTTTTCCCACATCTGCTTGTTCATTGCAGGAACCACGATCAAGGGGCACTCTTTGGCTAAACAGGTGGCACTGACAAGGTCGTTCGCTAAACCATGTGAAATTTTTGCCAGCAAATCTGCGCTGGCGGGAACAGCCACAATGACATCCGCTTTTCTGGAAAGCTCAATGTGAGCCATGTTGTTAGAAATGCGTGCGTCCCATTGATCGGTATAAACGTGATTACCCGTGAGTGCTTGCATGGTCACAGGTGTCATGAACTTAGTCGCAGCTTCGCTCATGATCACTTGCACAGTAGCGCCTTCTTGGATGAGAGAGCGTGCTAATTCAGCCACTTTGAACGCAGCAATACCACCTGACATGGTCAGAAGGATATGTTTGCCTTGAAGTGAATTCATGAGCTATTTACCTTGAGTTATTTATTGACGCGCTTGATTTCATCTAAGATTAACAGAATCACGCCCATGGTGATTGCGCTATCAGCGATATTGAAGGCGGGCCAGTGCCAGCCAGCATAGTGAAGGTCAACAAAATCAACAACAGCACCATACAAGATGCGATCAATCACATTGCCAATCGCACCACTCAAAACCAAGCTCATGGCCAAGCAAAAGAGAGTTTGACTGGTATTTTTTCTGATCAACCAAATCATGACGGCTGCAGCAATCAAACCGATTCCAGTAAAGAACCAACGTTGCCAACCACCTGCTTGTGCCAAAAATGAAAAAGCCGCACCTGGGTTGTAAACCAAAGTCCAATTCAAAAAGCTGGTCACCGGTTGAGAGATTCCCTCAATTAGATTGGTTTTAGCAATCACCTTGGTCAGTTGATCAAGGATCAAAATGAGTGCAGATGCTCCCATCCAGAGCAAGAAGCTTTGTTGGTTACCAGACGATTTGCTAGAGCGGGCCAAATAATTCTCCTTTGATGATCTTAGGCAATGTGGCGTTTTTCGCCATCACCAAATAAGTTGCTGGTGCAGCGACCGCATAAAGTTGGATGCTCTGGGTCATGCCCAACATCATCTCTGTAGTGCCAGCAGCGACCACATTTTTGATGACTTGATGATTTGACAGTCACTTTGATTTCTTCAAGAGAAGAGTTTTCTGTCACATTCACGCTCGAGGTGATGGTGATGAACTTTAGGTCTTCGCCAAGTGATTGCAAAAGCGCTGCATCAGCTGAAGGTGCTTCAATTTGAAGTTCGGCTTGCAAAGATGAGCCAACATGACCAGCTTCACGCTCAAATTCAATCGCCTTGGTGATGTCTGAGCGCATCGCACGTATACGATCCCACTTAGCAATCAAAGCACTCGCGTCACTCATCTTTGGCAGCTCATAAAACTCTTCTGTAAAGATGGTGTCTTTGCTCTTGGTCTTGTGAGCAAAAATACCCCAAACTTCTTCAGCGGTGAATGACAAAAATGGTGCGCTTAAACGCAAGAATGATTGCGTGATGTGGAAGAGGGCGTTTTGGGCAGAGCGACGTGCTGGCGCATCCGCAGCCAAGGTGTACAAGCGATCTTTGATGATGTCTAAGTAAAAGCCACCCATGTCCTCTGAACAGAAGGTCATCAGTCTTGATACAGCCGGATGAAATTCATAGCGATCGTAGTGAGCCGTCAATTCTTTTTGCATTTCTTCGGTGACTGCTACAGCGTAGCGATCAAGCTCTAGCCAATCGCTTGCTTCCATGCGGTGTTGCTCAATATCAAAATCAGAAAGATTGGCCAATAAAAATCTCAAGGTGTTGCGGATGCGGCGATAGCTTTCAACCACGCGCTTGAGGATCTCATCAGAAATCGTCATTTCACCTGAGTAATCGGTTGAAGCTACCCACAGGCGAATAATTTCAGCACCCATTTTGTCAGCAACTTCTTGAGGGGCAATCACGTTGCCTACTGACTTACTCATTTTTCTACCTTGACCATCGACTGTGAAGCCATGGGTCAATAAAGCTTTGTAAGGCGGTTTGCCATCAAGCATTGCGCCGGTGAGAAGTGATGAGTGGAACCAGCCGCGGTGTTGATCTGATCCCTCAAGGTACAAATCAGCCCAGCGATCCTCTGGTTTATTTCTAGAAGCATCTGCCAATGTGGCTGCATGTGAACCACGGATCACGTGCCAGTGCGTCGTGCCTGAATCAAACCAAACATCCAAAGTGTCTTTGTTCTTTTCATACATGGCAGCTTCATCGCCGATGAGTTCTTTGATGTCAATGGATTGCCATGCCTCAATGCCTTCTTTTTCAACACGTTTGGCAATGATCTCGAGTAACTCAGGTGTGCGAGGATGAAGTTCGCCACTTTCTTTGTGAATCAAAAATGCCATTGGTACGCCCCATTGACGCTGTCTTGACAGAGTCCAATCTGGGCGATTAGCAATCATGTTGCGCAAGCGTTGTTTACCCCATGCTGGGTAGAACTCGGTTGCTTCAATACCCTCAAGAGCAGTTTCGCGAAGGCTTTTACCTGAAGCAACTTTTTTATCCATGCTAGCAAACCATTGTGCGGTCGCTCTGTACACCACGGGTGTTTTATGTCTCCAGCAGTGCATGTAAGAGTGCTTGAGTTTTGCTGACTTCAGAAGTGAGCCAGCTTGTTGAAGTGCTTCAACAATTTGTGGGTTGGCTTTCCAAATACTGAGTCCTGCAAATAAAGGTAGCCAAGATGCATAAACACCATCACCCATCACTGGGTTCAAAATATCTTGATCTTTCAAGCCATGTGTTTTGCAAGATTTAAAGTCCTCTTCGCCATAAGCTGGCGCACAGTGAACCATGCCAGTGCCGCTATCAATGGTCACGTACTCAGCCAAGTAAATCGGTGAGCGACGCGCAAAGCCCTCGTGAGCTTTACTCAATGGGTGATGAAACTCTAAGCCGGCAAGTGCCTGACCTTTACAAGTGGCAATCACTTGCCCTTCTAACTCATATTCTTTCAAACAGGCTTCAGTGCGATCCTTGGCAAGGATCAATAGACCTCTTGCCGTATCAACCAAAGCATAGTCAATCTCGGGATGAACGTTCAGCGCTTGATTGGATGGAATGGTCCAAGGTGTGGTGGTCCAAATCACCGCCATACCTTCTGATTTTGGCAGTTGACTCAATGAGAAGGCTTTTGCAATCGCTGCTAATTGGTCGCTTGGAAATGCAAAACCAACATCGACAGCAAGATCTTCTTTGTCTTGGTATTCAACTTCAGCTTCAGCCAAGGCAGAGCCGCAATCAAAGCACCAGTTCACTGGCTTTAAGCCACGGTAAACATAACCATCGTCAAGAATTTTTCCTAGGGCACGAATTTCATCGGCTTCATTTTTGAAGTCCATCGTGAGGTATGGATTTTGCCAATCACCAAGAACGCCCAAACGCTCAAAATCTTGTTTTTGTTTTGCGATTTGAACTTTTGCATACGCTCTGGCTTTTTCTTGAACCTCAGCAGTGGGTAAATGTTTACCAAACTGTTTTTCAATTTGAATTTCAATGGGCATGCCGTGGCAATCCCAGCCCGGAACGTATCTGGCGTCATAGCCAGCAAAGCCCTTGGCTTTGACAATCATGTCCTTCAAGATCTTATTAACAGCATGTCCGATGTGAATATCACCGTTGGCATACGGAGGGCCATCATGCAGAATGAAAGTCTTCTTGCCAGCTTTGGCTTCGCGTATCTTTTGATAGATTTTTTTCTCTTGCCATTCTTTTACCCAAATCGGTTCGCGCTTAGGTAAATCGCCACGCATCGGAAATGCTGTGTCGAGTAAGTTGACGGGGTAAGAATTTTTTTTATCAGACATGGTCATTTATTTCAAAGTAATTTTTTGCTGCTACTGCATCGTTATTGATGGCGGTTTTGAGTGTTTCTAAATCGTTGTATTTTTCTTCATTTCTTAATTTTTTGACAAGCTCAACACGCACTAATTTCCCATACACATTTTCTTGAAAATTAAAGATGTGAACTTCTAATAAATACCTTCCTGAATCATCCACCGTGGGTCTTTGACCCAAGCTTGCAACAGCAGGTAGTGGATTGTCGCCCAAGCCGTGCACTTGAGCGATAAAAATGCCTTGAGCTGCCGGCTTTCTTTTATGGAGTCTGTTAGCCACAGCCAAATTCAAGGTTGGAAAGCCAAGTGTTCTACCAAGCTTTTGGCCATGCAATACATGGCCACTCAACATATAGGGACGACCCAGTAATTGTTGGGCTCGATCCATTTGTCCATGGTGAAGAGCTAGCCTGATGGCTGAGCTGGAAATTCTCTCTTGGTCTTCGACCAAGGTGTCCATGCTTTCAACTGAGAACCCAAATTGTTGCCCTGCAATTTTCAAATCAGAAAAATTACCAGCGCGCTTTGCGCCATAGTGAAAGTCATCACCAATCAAAATGGATTTCACTTGCAGACCATCCACCAGGATATCTTTCACAAAAGCTTCGGGACTTAAATTGGCAAATGCTTGATTGAAGTGAATCACCAACACTTGATCAATTCCAATTTCCGCGAAAGCTTCTAATTTGTCTCTCAAACCCAAAATTCTTGCGGGAGCTTTTTCAGGCGCAAAGTATTCGATCGGGTGTGGTTCAAATGTCATCACACATGATTGCACTTGAAGAGCTTTTGCCTTCGCCACTAATTTTTTTAGCAATGCCAAATGCCCCCGATGCACACCATCAAAATTACCGATGGTCAGGGCGCAGGGGGTCCAATCAGATGCGGGAGGGATGCCTCTAATTACCTTCACGTTAAGGTATGAATTATATTGGCGGGCATGACTTCAATTGT
>CALKUJ010000032.1 GCA_937996825.1 uncultured Polynucleobacter sp.
TAAGGGAGGAGCGTTTGGTTCTTGCCTTGCCGCCAAGTTCTCCCTTAGCGAAGGTGCGTGGCAGGATCAGTTTGAAGGAGTTGGTCAATCAGAATCTAATCGTTTTTCCTAAGGATCCTCGACCAAGTTATGCAGACCACGTCTTGAGCTTGATTCATGATCAAGGAATTCACCTCGGCGAAATTCACGAGGTTCGTGAGATTCAAGCTGCTTTGGGTTTGGTTGCATCGGAGATGGGTGTTTGCATCATCCCAGCCGCTGCGCGCTTACGTCCAGATTTGGTTTACCGCGTCATAGATGATGAGCGTGCAACTTCTCCGATCATTTTGAGTCATCGTCTCAATGATGATTCTTGGTACATCGCTGCCGTTAAAGAACTGATAGCTGAAATGTATGCGGAGAATCCCCCCTGGTTAGATTTAGAAAACAATGCATTTCCGTCGATGTTCGGTAAAGAGGCACTCATCACGACCATCGCAAAGGTTAGTCGCAGAAAAGAAAAAAATAAGATGCCGGCATCCAAGTCAAAAACTTCCAATGCAAACAAGCGTGGCTCTTGATGCATTGGAAATTAGTTAATCAGTCCAGTGTTGCTCCTGAGGTTTTGACCCGATCGGCTTGTACCTTGAAGTCTCGTGTCAAAAAGTTTTTAAATTCAATAGGGGATGAGGCGACTGCTACGTAAGAGTAAGCATCGATATTTTCTTTTCGAAAATTAGGTGCAAGTAGAACTTTGCGAACATCATTCGCAATTTTTTCGATAATCGCCTGCGGAGTGCCGGCGGGAGCTACCAAACCGATATTGAAGACGGCGTGGATATCTTTTATTCCGGCCTCTTTAAATGTTGGTACGTCTGGTAAAGCTGTGCTGCGAGTTTCCGATGAGATTGCCAGTGCCTTAAGCTTTCCTGACTTTACATGTTGCTCAATCACTGAAACGCCAAGTACTGCTGCATCAACTTGTCCTGCAATGATTTCTGGAATCAATGGTGCAGCGCCTTTGTAAGGTACGTGAATCATTTCAAGCCCCTCCTGCTTTTCAAACATTGCCATAGGTAAATGTGTAATACCACCGGCACCAGATGAGCCAAAACTCATCTGTTTTTCTTTGTTGTTTTTTGCTAACTTTACGAATTCTTTCATTGAGTTTGCGCTAGATGATTGAGGTACGAAAAACATCATCGGCACGCTGATAAGACGCGAAATAGGTGCGAAATCTTTCTCTGCGTTGTAAGGAAGCTTTTTATACAAATGCGGATTCATCGTCAACGCAGCTTCAGTGGCTGCGAACAATGTATAGCCATCTGGCGTACTCTTAGCAACGAATTCGGCGCCAATGATTTCGTTTGCTCCCGTTTTGTTCACCACAACAACTGGTTGATCCCAAATTTTGTTGAGTTGATTGCCTAACGCGCGACTCAGGTTGTCAACGGGGCCGCCCGGAGAGTACGGGACGACGATCGTTACGGGTTTATTTGGGTAAGTTTGTGCAAGAACTCCTGAGCAGATAGCTGCAAGCATTACGGTAATCAGAGCGATTTTTGACTGTTGACGCATGTGTATTCCAGTTGAGATATGGGTGAAACTTTCATAGTGAGCAAGAGCTTTAGGCTTCAGCGCTGGTCTTCTGCTCGTTTCGCAATTGCTCGAAGGCACGATATCGTTTGAAATGCAAATCAACAAATGAAATTGTTGATATCGACTATTCGCATATTTCGAATGTTTTTCCGCTTAGTTATTTTGCAATGAGTTTTCAAACGTTCGATAAAAACGAACGGTTAAATAGAAATAAATCATTTGATGAATTTAATTTTCACAAATAGCATTGCCATGTCAACGTGCTGAATCGTGTGTCCAATTCAAAAAATCGCTTGACGTTAGTTCGATAAATGCAAACACCAAACCATTTGTGAGAAGTCAAAAATGAGCAATCAGAACGAATCAATTCCAAGCCGTCGCGGCTTCGTGAAGGCAGCGATGACATCTGCAGCGGTTTCAGCTGGGGCAGTCGCCGGAACAGCGGATGCTGCACAGCAATGCACCGTCACTGGTGGCGATATCTTGGGGCCGTTTTATCGTCCCAATGCAGCAATGGGTGCTGCCTCAATCATTCAACTGGTCAAGCCTGAAGAAAAAGGCAGTCACATTGTTTTGACTGGACGCGTGTTACGTCCTGATTGCAAAACCCCCGTCGTGAATGCGATTGTGGATGTTTGGCAGGCCAATGCCGAAGGTATGTATGACATCAAAACGCCAGATGAAGTCATTGCTCCAGCGAATTACTACATGCGTGGTCAAGCGCGCACGAACGACAAAGGTGAGTTCACCTTGAAGACTATCGTGCCTGGAAAGTACCGTATTCCTCCAGGTTTGGAAAACTTTGAGAAATTTGAAGGCTACCTGCGTCCAGCGCATATCCACTTGACAGTGACTCATCCCGTTTATCTGCCGCTGACCACGCAGCTTTACTTCAGCGGTGACCCTCAAATTGCCAAAGATCCTTGGGCAAAGCACTCCAAGAACATGGTCAAGATGAACAAAGACCACGGCACATTCGAGATCGTGCTTGGTAATACGCCTCCACACAAATCTTAATCAGACGACCGAACAAGACGCTATGCCTCAAATCATTTCGCTGCAACCGCGCATCATCGATATTCCAACAGTTCGACCTCATAAGCTGTCATTTGGCTCAATACAGCAACAAAGCTATTGCATCGTGCGGATTGAATTGTCCGACGGCGCAGTGGGGTGGGGCGAGGCTGCCACCATTGGTGGTGCATCATGGAATGAAGAATCTCCTGAAAGCATCTTGCATGCCGTCAAGGCCTATTTGACGCCAGCTGTTCTAAACCAAGAGGCGGGTGGTTTTGAATCGAT
>CALKUJ010000033.1 GCA_937996825.1 uncultured Polynucleobacter sp.
GGGCGCCGAAGCGCCCTTTATTAGGTCTTTGGAGTGGTGGTCTACCTTTCGGGTACCCCAAGCAGTTTTCTTTGTTCACCCCAGTCTGAGGGAAGCGGCAAGTGACTGATGAGCTTTTTAGCGGTCAGATGGGGAGGGTGCTCTCCTTTGGATATCCGTTCAATGATGTCTGGAGCCAGCATGGCCATCAACAAAAGCCTTGAAACGTAGTTCACGGTGACTTCATCCTCTTTGGCAATCATGGCCAAGCTATCTGCATCGCCATCTCGGAGCCGCTTAAACCAAATATGTCCTCTGGCAATCAATGCAAGCAATTTCAAGTCTGGTTTGCGAACTTGGTCTTCAGGCCCATTCACGATCAATCGCATGGCCATGCCACATCGTTTGAGTTCGACAGGTACTGAAATCCAAAATGAATCATTACCACCATCGACGTTATTCAGAGCAGATGGATTGATTCCAATTTCGACTTTGTCTTCATGTATCACTACTTCGTTCAATATCTTGTTCAAGGTCTCAATCGGAGAGCTTTGAAGATTCAGAGCATGCTGCTTAGCCAATTCCAAGATCGCTTTGATGTCCTTACTGCTTGAATCCCCATCTTGGGTTGAGCCGATCCAGTCCAAAAGCCTTGCTTCATCAGTTAAAAACGATTTCAGGCCTTGAAGCACTGCACCTTCCAGCTCTTGTGCAGGGATTCGGAATCCATCCACATTTTCAGCAGATCCTTGGTGAAGTTCATTGCTCACGTAATAGCGATATCTGCGTTTGCCTTTTTTCGAATGAGTCGGTGTGAGGTAATTGCCATTTGCATCAAAAACGAGTCCAGCTAACAAGCTTGGATTCATCGCGTTCTTGCGATTGCGATATGACTGCAAATTCGCAGCCAATCGTTCTTGCACTGCATGCCATATTTCAGGGGTAATCAGGGCAGGGTGGTTGCCGGGGAAGACTTCACCCTTGTGAACGATCTGTCCGATGTAGACAGGATTGCTCAGAATTTTGTAGAGGTGACCACGACTGAACTCTCGATTACCCATCGCCCCTTCGCGTTTGGTTGCTCGAGCAGGTGTTTTCCAACCACGAGCATCCAGCTCATCCTTAAGCTGTCGTACGCAACCAAGGTCTAGATACAGCTTAAAGATCTCACGAATTCGGATGGCATCTTCTTCGTGAATACACAAAGCTCTGTCTTTGGGGAAATATCCGATAGGAGCTAAACCTCCCATCCAGATGCCACGGCGTTTTGATGCTGCAATCTTGTCCCGGATGCGTTCAGCAGTAACTTCTCGTTCAAATTGAGCAAATGACAACAGCACATTTAAAGTCAGTCGTCCCATAGAGGTGGTTGTGTTGAATTGCTGAGTCACGGAGACAAAGGACACGCCATATTCATCAAACAACTCCACAAGCTTGGAGAAATCAGCCAGCGATCGAGTCAACCGATCTACTTTGTAGACCACGATCACTTTGATGCGTTTAGCTTTGACATCAGCAAGTAACTGTTGAAGTGCGGGGCGATCAGTATTTCCTCCTGAAAAACCACCGTCGTCATAGATGACGGGTGAGTTAACCCATCCAAGAGAGCGTTGGCTCACGATGTAGGCTTCACAAGCTTCACGCTGAGCATCTAATGAGTTGAAGTCCTGCTCGAGTCCGTCCTCAGATGACTTACGCGTGTAGATCGCGCAGGGGATTGCACTCACTCTTGCGATTGTTTTGGTCATGGCTTCAATCCAAAGAAGAGCGGCCCTGACCAAGCTGTGCCTGTAATCTCCCTAGCAATCGCACTGAGACTTGAGTAAGTCTTGCCTTGATGTTCAAAGCCCTTAATCAGAACAGTCACCTGATGAACCTTGCCTTGCCACTCTCGCATAAGGCGAGTGCCTGGGCTTAGTGTGATCAGTGGCGTTGTCTGTTTCATACATCGAGATAGGCGAGCGGCTCCTATAGAGCCTTTCCAATAGTCGCTAGCTTGCATTTGCTCATGCCATGACAAAGCTAGTTGAATCAGTTTGTATTGGATGTGCTTCGGGACTTGACTGCCGAATGCCTTTGTCCACTTCTGATCAAGCTCAATGCGTTTGGCGCGCATCTCCATCACGGTGCTCATGATGTCTTGACCTCTGTGATTCGGTAGGTACGTATACCGTTCGAGCCAGACACCGTGCTCACAACATTCAGGCCAAGACGTTTCTTAAGGGCTCCGCTGATGATGCCTCTGACCGTGTGAGCCTGCCAGCCTGTGAGGACCATCATCTCCTCAATCGTGGAGCCAGTTTTCTTTTTAAGTAGCTCGATGAGTTGCGATTGCTTGCTTTGTTGCTTGACTGGTGATTGAGCCGTGGCAGATTTCTTGGGCTTAACAGTGACTGGGATTTTGGTTTTCATGGGTACTCCTATTGAATTTCACGCAACCGTTGCGTGGTTCAGGTAGTACCGCTCTGTTTCCGACTTGTATCAACTTAATTCGTTGAATAGTCGCTTATGTGCGACTGTTCTCTTTCTTTTTTGAAAATACAAACACCACTTATGCGTGCGAATGAAGCAAAACAGATTGAGTCAATCTTCTGGCTTTCTATTGACTGGTGCCGCTGCTCGACTGCTTATCAAACATGATTACTGCGACCAGCAGTGGCACCTCAGAAAATATTCATTTTTCGGATGCATTAGACTTTCTCATCCAGCGGATTGTTAAGTAATGCACACCCCTCTGACAGAAATGACTCGGACCAACTGGACTTTGATGACAACTATCGACAAACGCGAGCTGTTGAAGCAATTCGACGACGGAGACATTACTTTCAAAGAATTCTTTGAGCAGTACGAGCTTGTGCTAGGTGCTGAAGTGATGGATCGGATAAACCATAGCTTAGAAGCTGCGAAGCGCGCAGACGCGCAGAAGCGTAAAAGCCTGTGGATACTTTTCGCAGCTGCGATAAGTCTCGCGTTCATACTCAGTCCTCCAATCTACAGTCACCTTTTTGGGTACGCGAATGCTGAAGAGTGTGCGATTCATACCAACAGTCAGATTGCGTCGCTGGCGTGCTACGACCTTTATCCTTCCGTCAAAGACAAGGCGCTAGCCGTCCCGGCCGCGGTCGCACCAACTGCAGCACCTCCTCAGGGGGCTTCTAATGTCCTTAGCAATACAGCAGTCTCGGAGTTCACCGATACACCGCCAGTTTTGACCAAGCCTGCCCATGGTGCAGTGAAATGGTACGGTCAGCCACAGGCGAGTGCTGTTCCGTTCGAGATTAAGACTTCCTCTGGCGCAAGCTACTTCGTCAAATTTGTTGATGTCACAACTGGCGCAAACGTGCTGGGGATATTTGTAGAGGGCGGTAGGGATTTGTCCACCATGGTTCCGCAAGGTCGCTACTATCTGAAATATGCATCTGGCCATAGGTGGTACGGATATGAAGACTACTTCGGTAATGACACAGCGTA
>CALKUJ010000034.1 GCA_937996825.1 uncultured Polynucleobacter sp.
ATTTTTGAGCAATGCATATGCAAGTAACCCACCTAGCAACAGCTCCCATGCGCGTGTCAGTGGCGAAAAAAAGTCGGCGATCGGATTGACGCCAACTTTCCATGCGCTGTATGTCAGCGAGATCAAGATGAGAATAACTAGGGCGCGACCAACCGCCTTGGTGAATTTCAAGAGAAATAACAAGACAAGTGGCCAAGCCAGATAAAACTGCTCTTCAATGGCGAGGGACCAAAGATGAAGCAGCGGCTTAGTCTCTGCGGGATTGTCAAAGTAGCCAGACTCACGCCAAAAAACAAAGTTGTCGATGAATAAAGCGCCACCTGCCGCATGAAAGCCCAGTTGCTTGTATTCATCTGCGGTCAGACTAAACCACCCAAGCACAAGGCTGAAGATTAAAACGAGTAATAAGGCTGGAAAAATTCGTCGAATTCGATTCGCGTAGAAGTGGCTTAGCGAGAACGTGTTTAGCGTTGCCTGCTTAAGAATGATGCTGGTGATTAAGAAACCTGAGATGACAAAGAAAATATCAACGCCGACAAAGCCGCCTTGCAAGAAGGTAGGGAAGGCATGAAAGATGACCACGGACAAAACGGCAATTGCTCGCAAGCCGTCAATGTCTGCTCGATACGGGGTTGAATCTAGAGGCTTCATTATTTTTACCAAGCGAAAATTAGCAAGTGCCCAATCTATTGGTTAGCAAATATGAGCGTCAGATTTTAAATTTTAGGTGATCTAGTAAGCGCTCAGCAGCGAGGCTAGATGTGCTTTATGTTCCGCCGTCGCATAAGGCAGCAACAAACTCAACACACTCTTAGCCCCGCGCAGCAGCGATGCCTGCGCGCTCTCGGGCTCTAGCGCATGGCGCGGGTCGCGCACGTATTCGTAGCTCAGCCACCAGGTCAGCATCACCACCATGTGCGTCGCAGTCAGTTCGCGTTCGGTGGCGTCCATCACCAGCGCGCCTTCGTGCGCTAAACCATCCAGCAGGGCGCGAAACGCGGTGGTCTTGTGCAGCAGGGCGTCTTTGACGTGTGTTTCTAAGCGGCGGTTTTTGCTCAGCAAATCGTTCAAGTCGCGGTACAAAAAGCGGTATTGCCACACCAACTCAAACAGCGAATGCATGAAGAACCAAGCGTCCTCGACATCGCGCACGCCTGGGGCCGCCTCTAGCAGTTCGTGCAACGCGGTTTCATAGCGCGTGAACAGCGCGTTGACCAACTCGTCTTTCGCCGGGTAGTGGTAGTACAAATTCCCGGGGCTGATGCTCAGTTCGGCCGAAATCAGCGTGGTCGACACATTGGGCTCGCCAAAGCGATTGAAGAGGTCCAGCGTGACCTCCAAAATCCGCTCAGCAGTCCGGCGCGGCGCTTTCTTTGCCATATTGTTTAATCGGGGTCAGATCCCGATTATTTCTTGGCTGCAGCTTTTTTGGCGGCGGGCTTAGCGCTTCGCTTGGCCGCCGTTTTAGCGGCAGGGCTGGCAGCGGGTTTGGCACGCTTCGCAGCAGGTGCTGCAGCCTTGGCTGATTTGCCCAGTTGCGCTTCAAGCAATGCAATGCGTTCATGCAGGGCTGCCAAATCGTGTGCCGAAGGAATGCCCAAGCGGCTCAGCGCCTTGGCCACACGGTCTTCAAAAATGTTTTCTAGCTTGTCCCATTGGCCAGTCGCCCGTTCGTTGAACGTGTGCGCCACTTGCGTGACCTTTTGGGTGGCCTCGGCCAGTTTTTCCTCGGCCGTCACTTGTGCTTTGCGCTGCATCGTGATGCCGTCGCTCACCAACTTTTCAAAGGCTTTGGACCCTTCCTCTTGGGCCTTAGAAAACGCGCCCAAGCCTGCCAGCCAAATTTGCTGCGCTTGCTCTTTCACGTTGTCAGTCATGGCGGCGGGATCGAAGGGGTTTTTGGTGGACATGGCGCGATCTTTCAAAACAAAAACAACAGATACGAACACTTTAACCCGTGGTGTTGGCAAAGGCAATTGATGTAAGCTTTGAACATGATGCTTTCCGCAACGACTGTCGAAACCAAAATTGACGATGAGATCAGAGGCGTTCTCTCGCGCTTCTCATCGATTCATCTCGCCATTGTGTTTGGTTCGGTCGCCAGCGGTCATGCCCGTCCTGACAGCGATCTGGACTTGGCGGTTCTTGGCAAAACGCCCTTGAGTGCCAATGAAAAAATAGAACTCATTGCCGCACTCGCTCAGCAAGTTGGACGTCCGATCGATTTGGTGGATCTCTATGAAGGTCCGCAACCTTTGCTGGGACAAGTGATTCGTGATGGTCGCCGTATTCTGGGGACTGATTCGGCTTTTGCCGCATTGATAACCCGAAATTTACTGGATCAAGCAGACTTCGTTCCCCTTCAAAATCGAATTCTTGCAGAAAGACGCAAGGCATGGCTCAGTCTGTAACTGTCTAGGTCTGCTCAATGCCGAGTTAAGATAAGCGTTTAGTCTTTTGATAAAAATGAGCTCCGAGACGACATCGCCAACAACTCCTGCAAGCACCGCCTGGTACGTCGTCCATACCAAGCCGCGCAACGAAGCGCGTGCGCTTGAAAACCTTCAAAACCAAGGGTTTGCGTGTTTTTTGCCGCTCATGGAAGTTGAAAAACGTGTGCGCCAACGTATCCAAAAAGTCGTGGTGCCCATGTTCAGTCGTTACCTGTTCATCCAGCTCAGCGACGTCACCCAAAACTGGTCTCCCATTCGTTCTACCCTCGGCGTGAGCAAGCTGGTGAGCTTTGGCAATCAGCCTGCCAAAGCCCCGCAAAGCTTGATCGATTTTTTGCGTGAGGCGCCTAAAAAAGAAGTCGAACGCCTGTTTGGCGTGGGCGACACGGTGCAGGTCATCAACGGCCCGCTCAAAGGCTTAGAAGGCATCTACCAAGCGCACGATGGTGAAATGCGCGCCATGATTTTGGTGGAGCTGCTGGGGCAACCTCAAAAACTCCGCATGGCGCTAGATACCTTGAACAAACTTGAAGCATTACCGACACAACTAAAACGC
>CALKUJ010000035.1 GCA_937996825.1 uncultured Polynucleobacter sp.
ACATGGGGGTTTCAAAGGTCATCGACCCTTTCCACATGGTTGCAATCCAGTTGAACACTTTCACGCCGGTAGGCACAGAAATCAACATGGTGGCGTACATGAAGAACAACTGACCTGTCACTGGCATACCTGTTGCAAACATGTGGTGCGCCCAAACGATGAAAGACAAAATCGCGATAGATGCTGTCGCATAAACCATTGAGCTATAACCGAACAATTTTTTGCGTGCGAATGTAGGAATTACTTCACTAACAATACCGAACGCAGGCAAGATCATGATGTAAACCTCTGGATGACCGAAGAACCAGAAAATGTGTTGATACATCACTGGGTCACCACCACCAGCTGCTGAGAAGAAGCTAGTACCGAAGTGACGGTCTGTAAGAACCATGGTGATTGCACCAGCCAAAACTGGCATAACAGCGATCAATAGATAAGCAGTGATCAACCATGTCCAGCAGAACATTGGCATCTTCATCAAAGTCATGCCAGGAGCGCGCATGTTCAAGATTGTCACGATGATGTTGATTGAACCCATGATGGATGAAGCACCCATCAAGTGAATTGCAAAAATTGCCATGTCCATACCTGGGCCCATTTGCACTGATAGGGGTGCATATAGGGTCCAACCAGCAGCAGTTGCGCCACCTGGAACTAAGAATGAAGATAAAAGCAACAGAGCTGCAACAGGCATGATCCAGAAGCTGAAGTTATTCATACGAGCAAATGCCATATCTGAGGCACCCACTTGCAAAGGAATCATGTAGTTTGCAAAACCCACGAAGGCTGGCATGATCGCGCCAAAAACCATCACAAGACCGTGCATCGTTGTGAGCTGATTGAATAGCTCAGGACGAATGTATTGCAGACCAGGCTGGAATAGCTCTAGGCGAATACCCAAAGCCATGATGCCGCCGGCAATCAAACTGAAGAATGAAAATAATAGGTACAGCGTACCGATATCTTTATGGTTGGTGGCGTATAACCAGCGTCTCCAGCCATGCGGATGATCATGTGCATGATCGTCGTGGTGATCGTGTGCGTGACTTACTGTGCTCATATTGGCTCCAATTACCTATCTAATTTAATTATTTTGCTGCGCGTGCTGTTGTGAAGTCTTTAGGCTGGATCAATTCACCAGTCTTATTACCCCAAGCATTACGCGTGTACGTCATGACTGCGGCCAACTCAACGTCATTGAGTTGAGTCCACTTAGGCATAGCGCCTTTACCTTGCAACAAGATCTTGTACTGAGCTTCTTTTGGACCTAAAACAACTTTAGAACCATCTAAACCTGGGAATGCGCCAGCGCCTTTACCGTTAGGCATATGGCATGCCGCGCAGTTTGATGCATAAACTTTTTCACCACGTTGCTTTAACTCATCCATAGTGAATGTTTTTGTTGGGTCATCAGCCAAAGCAGCCATTTGCTTTTTCTTTTCAGCAACCCATGTTGTGTACTCAGCATCTGTCACAACTTTCACAGCGATTGGCATAAAGGCGTGCTCTTTACCGCAAAGCTCTGAACACTGGCCGTAGAAAGTTCCTGTTTTTTCTGCTCTGAACCATGTGTCACGAACGAAACCTGGAATCGCATCTTGCTTAACGCCAAACGCAGGGATGGTCCATGAATGAATCACATCGTTAGCAGTTGTGACCATACGAATTTTTTTACCAACAGGCACCACCATCTCGTTATCAACATCAACCAAGTAGGTTGTTGATTTTTCTGCCTGGTTATTGATTTGCTCACGTGGAGTTGTCAACGTTTGCAAGAATGAAACGCCTTCACCTTCACCCTTGATGTAATCGTAGCCCCACTTCCACTGATAACCTGTCACTTTGATCGTGATGTCTGCATTGGTTGTGTCTTTCATTGCAACCACTGTTTTTGTCGCTGGCAAAGCCATTGCAATAACGATGATCAATGGCACCACTGTCCAAATGATTTCAACAGTTGTGCTTTCATGAAAGCTAGCAGCTTTGTGACCTAAAGATTTGCGGTGCTTGAAAATTGAATAGAACATCACGCCAAACACTGCAACAAAAATAACAGCACAGATGATCAACATCATCCAGTGAAGTACAGCCACTTCTTCTGCAACTTTGGTTGCTGCTGGTTGAAGATTTAACTGAAATCTTGAAGGGCCGCCTGGCATGTCATTGATAGCCAAAGCAAAATTAGCGTATAGCGAGCTCACCAAACCAAATAGCAAACCGACCAGTGATGTGCGATGTTTCATCTTCATTCCCATTAAATAAATTCTTGAATCTGTTGCACCGCATTAGTGGCAATGCATTGGATATCCGACAATTATATTTGTAATTTGATCTGGCGCAATAAATTACTAAGCAATTGAGATATTTGCACTAAGACAATTAGCTTAAAAGGTATGTGTGCGCTTGCTTACTTATTTTTTAGGCCTAACAATTTGATCAGGACTGATGGTTGTTATTCCAGCTTTCTTTTGAGAAATCAAGGCACTCGGCGCCCAAGCATGTCCGTAAACAACTTCCAGGGTGATAGTCAAATTCGACTCCTTCGCAAGCAAATGATCTGCTGAGTCAGCTGAAACCAACAATCCCAAATGAAAAGCTTCTTTGCATAACAAGGCAGGATCATCGTAGGACAGAGTGATGTACTCCATGTCCATCACGGGCTCAGAAAAACCAGCCTGCATCAATTCATCCCCCACATCGTGCATATCCAAACTGCCTGCATTTCTGAGCAAACAATCATTTGGGAAAAGCTTTGTGAGTTCTTTGCCAGTGTCGGGGCCTAGATAACTGAACATCAACAAACCTTCGGGCTTGAGTTTGCCTCTCCACTCCTTCATGAGGATTTTTGGGTCACCCTGAATATGCAACTCCAAGTTCGACCAAATCAAATCAAAATCAGCACCAGGAATACTTAAGGGCGATTCGTATTTATAAAAATGCTTATGAGTGATTTTTTTAAGCACCTGTTGCAAAGGATTTGAAGAAAATCTTCTATCAAAACAGTGATG
>CALKUJ010000036.1 GCA_937996825.1 uncultured Polynucleobacter sp.
GGCCACGTTCAGACTTCAAGTCGGCTTGCAACACCTTCAAGCCTTGGTGCATCACGTCGTAGGCGGTGGGCTTGTATATGCCCATCGGGTCTGCGGTGCTTGCACCCGCTGTTGCGAGGGGTTCGAGCTTGGTGCATTTGGCACCCATGGCCTGTAGCCGCATCACAGCGGCTGGGCCTGGTAGGTTTAAGGCGAGGGTTAAAACGCGCACGCCTTTGAGTGTCATACGCGCAGAAGAGCTGGAGTGAGATGGAGTCATGCCCACATTATCTGATCTTGTGAGGTGGGCATGCTTGGGGTTTGAAATGCCTTAATAATCATCCATGATGATTAGCTTTGAGAGATTTGAATGAAGATTGACTTTGATGGAATTCAAGCATTCGTGACGGTTGCAGAACTCGGCGGCTTTCACAAAGCGGCCGAACGATTGAACATCACACAAACGGCATTGACGCGACGGGTTCAAAAATTAGAGGCTTACTTGGATTTGAAGCTGTTGGATCGCACGACACGCTTTGTCAAACTCACTTCTGTCGGCGAAGATTTTTTACCGCAGGCGCGATCGATCGTGCATGACATGTCGGCGGCTGTGACTCGGCTCAAAGATAAGTCCAAGCATTCCACTGGCAACTTCACACTTTCTTGTGTGCCCACGATGGCGGCTTACATTCTTCCCAACCTCATCAGGTTGTATGCAGAAAAATTTCCCAACAACAGAATTCGCTTGGTGGATGCCACGTCATACCAAGTGCGCGAGGCGGTGCTTTCCAACCAAGCAGAAGTTGGTATTTCAATTCATGGTGAAAAACATCCCAATCTGGTGGAAACGCAGTTGTTTGAAGATCCGCTGATGTTTTTTTGTCGTGAAAACCATCCGCTGAGTAATAAAAAATCTGTGCGTTGGTCCGACATGAGCGATGCCAATTTGATTGTGGTGAGTAACTTTGTGGCAACCCGTGTTTTCATGGACTATCAGTTGGCTAAACGCGGCATCAGTCTGACGGGCGCCTATGAAGTTCAGCACCATGCAACGGCCATCAATTTGGTGGCGGCAGGCGTTGGGTGCTCCATCTTGCCGTCCTCGTCTTGTGGCGAAAACGATCGTCCTGGGATTATTCGTATTCCGTTGGTAGACCCTGTCGTCAAGCGTAAAGTCGTGTTGATTCAAAGAAAGGGTGGAACTTTGTCGCCTGCTGCCGCTGCTTTTTGCGATGTACTAAAGAAGGTGTCAGTCG
>CALKUJ010000037.1 GCA_937996825.1 uncultured Polynucleobacter sp.
AGAATCGCTCCTTGATTCATTGATTGCTCAAATCAAATTTTTGCGCATCAGTCCTGTAGAAAAATCTCTGATGGGTTTCATTGCAGGCAACCTCGATGAGCATGGCTATCTGGATATTGAACTAGAGGATTTGGCAGAAGAGCTTCAATCTCATATCGATCCAGAAGATGGCAGCGCTCTTGAGCAAGTCAAAAGAGCCCTAGTCAGACTCCAGCAACTAGAACCAGCAGGCGTTGGCGCCAGGGATTTAGCAGAATGCCTGCGCTTGCAATTAGAAAATTTTTCCGCTGGCAATCAATTGATGATGGCATGGAAAATTGCTCACAGAATCTGTAGCGACTATCTTGATGTTTTGGCCAATAAAGATTTAGCCAGAATTAAAAAGCTTTTAAAAGTCGATGATGAGGACCTTCAGGATGCCATTCAATTAATCAAAACCCTGAAACACAATCCTGCTTCGGACTTTGAAATCCAGGTTGATTCAACCCTGATTCCTGATGTGATTGTCAAAAATCATCAAGGGCAGTGGGTTGTATCCCTAAATCCAGCCGCTACCCCAAAAATCAGCCTTCACGAGGAATACGCGAAAGTTATCAAAGATAATCGTGGCAAAGAGGGCATGGATGGCTTACAGCAAAAACTACAAGAAGCTAGATGGTTGGTTAAAAATGTGCTACAAAGAAGTGACACCATCTTAAAAGTTGCAAAAGCAATCGTGGATAGACAGCAAAATTTCTTCAATCATGGGCCGATCGCTATGCGACCATTGGTTTTGAGGGAAATCGCAGACACCATCGGCATGCACGAATCCACAGTATCTCGGGTGACCACACAAAAATACATGGCCACGCCTGCAGGCTGCTTTGAATTCAAGTACTTTTTTGGAAGTCAAATATCAACTGATACCGGTGGCTCGGTCTCATCAACAGCTATCAGAACTCTGATCAAACAAGCTGTTAGCGAAGAAAGCAAAGAAAAACCTCTATCAGACACCCAAATCGTCGATCTACTGGCCTCAAAAGGATTTGTGGTGGCTAGAAGAACCATCGCCAAATACAGGGAATCTCTGCGCATCCCTGCCGTTCATTTGCGCAGAAAACAATAGGGAGCAATAGATGAATATAAAAATTTTGAGTCATCACGTCGAAATCACCCCTGCGATGCGCTCGCATTTAGAAGATAAATTAAAAAAAATTGGTGGTCATTTCGATCAAGTACAGAACATCACGGTCTCCTTATCAATTAATAATGAAAAAGAGAAAGATCTTCGAAATCACGCTGAAATCACGCTTCACCTGAAAGGCAAAGACCTCTTTGCGGAGGCCCACAATGGCGATATGTATCACGCAATGGACTTAGTCGTAGACAAACTCGATAGACAAGTGCTCAAGCACAAGGAAAAAGTTCAAGATCATCACCACCAAACCTTGAAAAACACTTGATTAAATAGGCCAAGGCAATCTTATAATGCACTGCACACATGAACGCCTTGGCCCAACTCATCACCCCCAACAATATCTCATTAGATATTGAGGTTTCTTCTCGTGAAGAGTTGTTTGTTTTCATCGCACAACTATTTCAAAAAAATCACGGTATTTCAGCAAAATCAGTCATAGCTTGCTTGGAAGAACGTGAAGCTCTGGGTTCTACTGCGTTAGGCAATGGCATTGCCATTC
Source organism: uncultured Polynucleobacter sp. (assembly GCA_937996825.1). Classification (GTDB taxonomy): domain Bacteria; phylum Pseudomonadota; class Gammaproteobacteria; order Burkholderiales; family Burkholderiaceae; genus Polynucleobacter. Next base: position 1,677 of record CALKUJ010000037.1, read on the forward strand.
CTCATGGCAGAGTGAAGTTACTTGAGCAAGCTCACATTGGTTTTGTGAGATTAAAAGACGGCATCCACTTTCATGCATCTGATAATCATCCAGTCAAAGCATTGGTGATCATGCTTGTACCGGAAGCAGCGACTCAAGTACACCTGGACATTCTTGCAAAAGTGGCCCAAACCATTTCTGATCATAAAAACAAAAACATTCTGCTCACAGAGCCCAGTGCTGATAAGATTTATCAATTACTGACCGCCTGGAATTAATAAAATGACCCAGCCACTTAATTTAGCTAGTGTCACCGCACAATCACTCTTTGATGCCAATATTTCTGAGTTGAAGTTAAGTTGGATTGCAGGTCTTGAAGGTGCAGACAACAGTTTCAGCCCTGAGGCAGTTAGACTTGCTTCATCATCATCAGATCTTGTTGGTCACTTGAATCTAATTCATCCAGACCGCATGCAGGTTTTCGGTGTTCCCGAAATCAACTATTACGAAAAGTTAGATCCTGAAAATCGTAAGCGTGAACTTGCAGCATTGATATCTTTAAAACCACCCTGTTTGATCGTGGCCGATGGCTGCGAGCCTCATGATGATTTGGTGCTTTATTGCCAAAGATCATCAACTCCTTTATTTAAATCGACCACATCCGCGGCTGAAGTCATTGACCGCTTGCGCTTATACCTGACCAAAGTTGGCGCACCACGCCTCACCATGCATGGTGTTTTCATGGACATCTTGGGCATGGGCGTTTTGATCATGGGCGACTCAGGCCTAGGTAAAAGTGAATTAGGCTTAGAACTCATTTCAAGAGGTCATGGCTTGGTGGCTGATGATGCCGTTGACTTTGCCAGACTGGGTCCCGATTACATCGAGGGACGTTGCCCACCAATCTTAAGAGACCTCTTAGAAGTTCGTGGTCTTGGTCTTTTAGATATCCGCACCATTTTCGGCGAAACGGCCGTTCGACGCAGAATGAAATTAAGACTGATTGTTCAATTGGTTCGCAGAAACGATGGTGAGTTTGAAAGATTGCCAATCGATGGACAATCCATCGATGTTCTTGGCCTTCCTATTCGCAGTGTAAAAATTCAAGTGGCTGCTGGTCGAAACTTGGCGGTGTTGGTTGAGGCCGCTGTGCGTAACACCATTTTGCAATTACGCGGCATTGACACATTAAAAGAATTCATGGAACGTCAACGTCAGCTAATGGCATCAGAAGATGCCAACAAAAATCAAACTCGCCTCATTTAGTATGCGCGTATTCATCATCACCGGAATCTCTGGCTCAGGCAAATCTGTTGCTCTGAATGCATTAGAAGATGCTGGATATGATTGCGTTGATAACTTGCCAGTGGATTTCATCCATGATTTGGTTCAATCTCTTAGCAAGCAAGGAAGAGAAAAAATAGCTGTGGCTATTGACGCTCGTCGCGGGCAGTCCATCAAAGAGCTTCCAGCTATCATCGAACAATTACAACAACATCATGATGTGCGAGTTTTATTTTTAAATTCGAATACAGAAACGCTGGTGCAACGTTTTTCTGAAACACGCAGAAGACATCCACTATCAAAACCTGATGACAACAGAAGCCCTCAGGTTGCACTGATTGATGCCATTGAAAAAGAGCGTTTACTTTTGGCTGATCTTGCAGAAACTGCCCACAACATTGATACCAGCCACATCAAAGCCCACACACTCAGATCTTGGATACAAGATTTATTAAAAGACGAACGGCCAGGCTTAACCATTTTGTTTGAGTCATTTGGCTTCAAGCATGGCGTTCCAAGAGATGCAGATTTGGTATTTGATGTTCGATGTCTCCCAAATCCACACTATGATCCGCAATTACGACCATTGACAGGCAATGATCCAGAAGTTGCCAACTTCTTAAGAGAACACCCTGAAGTACAAGCGATGGGTGACGACATACGCCGCTTTTTAGAAACCTGGTTGCCGAAGTATCAAGCCGATCGAAGAAGTTATCTGACCGTTGCCATCGGTTGCACAGGTGGACAACACCGCTCAGTTTATTTGGTGAACTGCTTGTTTGATTATTTCAAAAAGAAATCACAAGCAATTGCTGAAGCTGATCTGCATTTACTTATTCGCCATCGCGAACTAGATCTAAACTCTTTAAAAAAAGAGACATCGGCTTAGGTAAACCCAAGCCACCAATATCATCCAGAGCGAACCACTGCTGATTTTCTTTTAAACGAACACGCTTCTTTAAATGCACTTTGATTGGTTTGATCGTCATCTGGCGATGCGTGAGCACATGCTTGAAAGCAGGCATTACATGACATGGTTCTTTTGGCTGCTCCTGGATCTCCGGAAAACACCATAAGCCGGCCCAAATACCTTTCTCAGGTCTTTTTTCCAATAAGACTTGATTTTGATGAATCATCACCCACCAAGTCATATCAATTTTTTCAACTTTGACTTTTTTAACTTTTAAAGGAATTTGATTGACCCGTCCGCTTAAATGAGCAACACATGACTTCTTAAACGGACATGAGCCATTCTGAGGATCGATGCAGGCAGGCTGATATTGCGTGCAATGGGTGGCACCGAAATCCATCAAACCTTGGGTATAAGCAATCAGATCAGATTTTTTATGGGGCAATAAATTTTCTGCATGCGCCCACAATTGATTGGTGTGTGTCGCCTTACTTAAATCTTGGTCAAACCCCCAAATTCTGGCTAACACTCTTTTTACGTTGCCATCTAATATGGCAGCTCTCTTGCCATATGAAAATACCGCAATGGCAGCCGCTGTCGACCTACCAATACCGGGCAAAGACTCCAAGACTTTAGGATCGCTCGGAAAGATCCCATCGTGTTCAGTCATCACAACTTGGGCGCAGCGATGTAAATTTCTAGCGCGCGTGTAATAGCCCATTCCGCTCCACTGAGCCAAAACTTGATCAACAGTTGCAGCACCCAAGTGCTCAACACTTGGAAAAATTTTCAAGAACTCATCGTAGCGATTCAGCACTGTTGAAACTTGGGTTTGTTGCAACATGATTTCTGATAGCCAAACTCGATACGCAGTTCTATTTTTTTGCCAAGGCAAGTCATGGCGACCTAATTTTTTTTGCCAATCAATCAGATCTTGTGTGAAGTTTTTTACTTCTGAAAATTTCATTACTTTTTCTGACATTTAGAGCAAAAGTAAGTGGATCGTTGTCCTTGAACTATTTGCTTGATCGGAGTTTTGCACTTAACGCACGGTAAGCCAAAGCGATCATAGACTTTGGTTTGCAACATGAAATGTCCAGGATTGCCATCACTGTTCACAAAATCTTTCAAGGTACTGCCACCCGCCTTGATTGCGCGACTCAAAGTATCTTTGATTGCTGAGGCCAACATCGATGCCCTTGCCTTGGATAGCTTTCCCGCTGGCATCTCGGGATGAATACCTGCCAAAAACAAGCTTTCCGAACAATAGATGTTCCCAACGCCGACGACTGCCTGCCCAGCCAGCAACCACTGCTTGATCGCAATTTGTCGCCCCTTGGCATGCTCGAATAAATGCGATCCAGCCTTTTCATCTGAAAAATCATCTGAGAATGGCTCAACCCCTAATTTAGCAATCAATGGATGGCGTTCGATTTCGCCATCCTCATCAGGAGCCCACAATACGGCGCCAAACTTTCTAGGATCATGCAAACGCAATAATTTTTTACCAAAGCCAATTTCAACGCGATCATGTTTTTTGATCTCATCCTTTGGATTGGCAACTCTGAGCACACCAGTCATGCCAAGATGTATCAACAAATACCCATCTTCCATTCTGAACAAAAGGTATTTACCGCGCCGTTTGATTTGAGTCAGTTTTTTACCAAGCAGTAATTTTTTTAAATTTGCGGGTACAGGCCAACGCAGGCGGCCATCGTAAATGGCAACACTCGTGACAGTTTTACCGATAACATGAGGCTCAACCCCCTGCTTGGTAACTTCAACTTCTGGTAATTCAGGCATATGCCAATTGTAGGCGGTGAGATTAGAATGTGCTTATGACGATAAAACCTAAATTTTTGCTAAGCGTTCTGCTTGCCACTGCCAGTCTCCAAGTATGGTCTGCCCCGGCCAAAAGCCTTACAGAAGAGCAAATGTTTCAAATCTTGGCATCAGAAATCAGCTTGCAGCGAGGAGAGGCGTCAGCGGCTTACCAAACCTATATGAGCATGGCCCGCTCCTTAAGAGATGGTGCGCTTGCTCAAAGAGCTATGGAAATTGCGATTGCAGGCAATTCTCCAGAACTAGCTCTGGATGCGGCAAAACTATGGGATGAGATCAATCCGAAAGCTGCCAAAGAAGTATTAACCACTCTTTTAATGCTGAATCAGAGATGGTCTGAGAGTGTAAAGCCAGCTCAAGTGCAATTAAGTCAACTGAAAAGTATTGCAGCCAAGGAAAAGTTAATCAACTCTTGGCGCCCACTGTTAGCAAGAGCTCAAGATGAAGATGCCAGCCTCATCGCCTTTTTCAACATACTGCAAGCTTCCATTGCTCAAATCAATGATGTAGATATTCTTTACACCTTTTCATTGGGCGCTGAAAAAGTAAAAAATTATGATGCGATGGAAAAAACATTGCGCCGAATTATTCAGAAAAAACCGGATGATAAAAATGCACTCAATGCCTTGGGATACTCTTTTGCAGACAGAGGCATCAAGCTTGGTGAGGCAGTTAGCCTCTTGAAAAAAGCTCATCAGTTAGCGCCCAATGATATGTATATTCTGGATAGCCTTGCATGGGCCAACTTTCGTCTAGGAAATACAAGTCTAGCGATTGAGCAATTAAAAAAAGCTTTTGAAACCAAACCAGAAGCAGAAATTGGTGCCCACTTGGGAGAAGCCCTTTGGACCAATCAAGACCGTAAAGGTGCCGATCTTGCCTGGAGAAAAGCTGAAGCATTGGATGCCAACAATAAGACTCTCAAAGATACCTTGGCCAGACTCTGGCCAGATAGAGTTCCCAAGTCATCAAAAAAATCTTCGCAATTATGGGATGGCCGTTTTTCAGTCAAGGTCAGCAGTAACGATTCTAGGAATGGTGGTAGCGGTGCATTCACTCTGAGTCATGAAGCCCAAACCGATATCTTGGATATCAGAAATCCGATGGGTGGTGCCATGGCAAAAATCACCATCAATGCTTCGGGAGCCAAGTTAGAAGATGGTGACAAAATTTTTGAAGCGCATGATGCTGATGCATTACTGCAAAGCTACACAGGACTCCCTTTGCCTGCAAGAGGCTTATCAAAGTGGCTAAATGGTGAAGCCAGAGTTGGCGCCCCCGCCAGCATTGAAAGAGATAATCAACTGAGAGCGCAAAAAATCATTCAAGATGGTTGGACCATGGCATTTCAGTGGACTGAAAAAAATCAAATCAAAAAATTAGATCTGACAAGAAAATCTCCATCAGGTCTGATTGAGATAAAAATAGTTTTTGAAGAGCTTGATGACTAAAGCATTACTTGTAAAAGCTCCTGCAAAAATAAATCGTTTTCTTCATGTTGTTGGACAAAGAGAAGACGGATACCACCTACTTCAGACCGTTTTTCAACTGATTGATCTTCATGACGATGTTCGCCTAACTCTCTCCTCAGATGGACGCATAGAACGCACTGAGGGCGCTGCGGACATTCCTGCTGAAGATGACCTGGTTGTTCGCGCTGCAAAACTACTTCAGGAATATAGCCAAACCAAGCAGGGTTGCACCATTCAAGTAGAAAAACGCATCCCCATGGGAGCAGGTCTTGGTGGAGGATCATCAGATGCAGCGGCAACGCTTTGGGGTCTTAATGAGTTATGGGGTCTTCAGTTAAGCCGCCAGGAATTGATGAACTTAGGTGTGAAACTTGGTGCAGATGTGCCTTTTTTCTTGTTTGGTGAAAATGCTTTTGCAGAGGGCATAGGGGAGCTTTTGCAAGCTGTGAAGCTGCCAGAGTCCTGTTTTTTATTGATTTATCCAAAAGTTCACATACCAACTGTGGATGTCTTCAAAGACCCAAATTTGACGAGAAATCACCCAGCCGTTACAATCTCAGACTTTATTGATTCACCCAATTTGGAACAATTTGGCAAGAACGATTGTGAAGAGGTGGTGATTCAAAAGTATCAGGAAGTTGCAGCAGTATTGAATTGGCTTCACTTACAGGCTCCGCAGTCGAGCCCAAGGATGTCAGGATCTGGTAGCAGTGTGTTTGTTGCCCTCGAAACTGAGCTAGCCAATCGTTTACTGAGTCAACTGCCTCATCAATGGATCGGTTTTGTGGTGCGGGGCCTCTCAAGGCATCCGTCATACAATCCAAGTTCATAGGAGTAGATGCGAGAGGGGAGTCGCCAAGCTGGTTAAGGCACCGGATTTTGATTCCGGCATGCGAAGGTTCGAATCCTTCTTCCCCTGCCAAAACTTGTCGCATAATCTAACTACTCATTCAAAAACACCAAATATGACAAAAGAACCTATGCAACATGAAACCATGATGGTTTTCACAGGCAATGCCAATCCTGCTTTGGCAAAGGCCGTGACTGATCACTTAAATATTCCTCTTGGAAAAGCTGAAGTTGGTCGCTTTTCAGACGGTGAAATTCAAGTAGAAATACAAGAAAACGTTCGTGGTAAGCATGTGGTGGTTCTTCAATCTACTTGCGCACCTGCCAATGACAACCTGATGGAACTCATGATCATGGTTGATGCATTGAAGCGAGCATCTGCAGGCAGAATTACCGCAGTGATTCCTTACTTCGGTTATGCACGTCAAGACAGAAGACCTAGATCTGCTCGTGTGGCGATCTCTGCCCGCTTGGTAGCCAATATGTTGCAACAAGTTGCTGGGGTTGATCGCGTCTTGACCATGGATTTACATGCTGACCAAATCCAAGGCTTTTTTGATATTCCGGTGGATAACATTTACGCATCACCAATCCTTTTGACCGATCTACAGACCAAAAAGAGTCCAGACTTATTGGTGGTATCTCCAGACGTTGGTGGTGTTGTACGAGCTCGAGCTTTGGCCAAACAATTGGGTTGCGATTTAGCCATCATCGATAAACGCCGTCCAAAAGCCAACGTTTCTGAAGTGATGCATGTGATTGGTGAAGTCGAAGGACGTCACTGCGTGATCATGGACGACATGATCGACACAGGCGGCACACTTTGTAAAGCAGCCCAAGTTCTCAAAGAACGTGGTGCTAAGAGCGTGGTGGCCTACTGTACACACCCAGTTCTATCGGGTGGTGCCGTTGGTCGTATCGCAGAATCAGCTTTGGATGAAGTGGTGGTCACTGACACCATTCCTCTCAATGATGAAGCTAAAAAACTCAATAAAATCAGGGTTTTATCTACAGCACCATTGCTAGCAGAGACACTATCTCGCATCAGCACTGGTGATTCTGTCATGTCACTATTTGCTGATTCTTAAGATATTCCCCTAAGAATCAAGCTTTTTACGATAGAATAGAGGGCTTTCCTGTTTGGTCGCGAACAGAAAAGCCTTTGTTTTATTAATTATTTGGAGTTCATATGAAAGTTGTCGCTTACGAACGTAGCGTACAGGGAACTGGTGCGAGCCGCCGCCTGCGCAATGCTGGAAAAACACCCGGCATTATTTATGGTGGTACTGAAGCCCCTCAAGCTGTAGAGCTAGATCACAATGCACTTTTTCACGCTTTGCGTAAAGAAGCATTCCACTCATCAATTTTAGACATTGAAGTTGCAGGAAAGACTCAAAAAGCTCTTTTGCGTAACTATCAAATGCATCCTTTTAAGCCATTGGTTTTGCACATTGACTTTCAACGTGTAGACATCAATAAGAAGATTCACGTTAAGGTGCCATTGCACTTCGTGAACGCTGAAGTTGCACCTGCCGTTAAATTAGGTGGCGCTTTGATCAGCCACATCGCTACTGAAATCGAAGTGATTTGCTTACCAGCAGATTTACCAGAATTCATTCAAGTTGATTTGAGCAAGATTGAAGTTGGTCATTCAATTCACGTTAAAGACGTTGCTTTGCCAAAAGGTCTTTCACTTGTACCTCACTTGGAAGCTGAAAACCCAGTTGTTGCGAATGCTCGTATTCCAACTGTTAAGGCAGAAACAACCGAAGCTCCAGTTGCTCCAGCAGCACCTGTTGCAACGACTGCTAAAGAACCAAAGGAAGAAAAGAAGTAATCTTCTTCAGCTGAAAAAAACCCGCATCACGCGGGTTTTTTTTCGCCCCAAAAATAGACTAAAGTAGCGATATGTTCAAATTAATTGTTGGCCTTGGCAACCCTGGCACCAAACACGAGAAAGATCGGCACAATGCCGGTTTTTGGTTGCTAGATGAAATCGCACGCCTACACCAAGGCAACTGGCAAGATGACCCTAAATTTTTTGGTCAAGTTTCTAAAATCAAATTAGGCCAAGAAGATACCTACCTCCTAAAGCCTACAACTTTTATGAATCGAAGTGGTCAAGCAGTTGCTGCGTTGTGCCGCTTTCATAAAATCAATCCAGACTCAATGCTGATCATTCATGATGAGCTTGACTTAAAGCCCGGTGTAGCACGCCTCAAATGGGCTGGAGGTTTGGGCGGACACAATGGTTTAAAAGACATCAGTGCACACCTCAACACCAATGACTACTGGCGCCTAAGACTTGGCATTGGTCATCCGCGAGACTCGGAAGAAGGTAAAAGAAATTTAGATGTGGCAGATTACGTTCTTAAAAAACCAAGGCTTGAAGAGCAAATTGATATTGATCGAGCGATGTCTTGTTTTTTAAAAGTTCTGCCGTTGATTGCAAAGAACGAAATGAATGCAGCAACCATGGAGTTGCACAGCAATACTTGATTAGCTGGTTTTGCCAGTGAGGATTTTGTATTTTTGCATTAACTGATCTTTGCTCTCCACATACTCCGGATGAAGCGGGATACAGTCGACTGGGCAAACTTGACGGCACTGTGGCACATCATAGTGACCAACGCACTCAGTGCACTTATTAGGATCAATCTCATAGATTTCTAAACCCATGGTGATTGCATCATTCGGGCACTCAGGCTCACACACATCACAATTGATGCATTCGTCCGTAATCATCAGTGCCATTGATATACCCTAAATAATGTCATTAAATCTTTTTTGCCAACCATTTTTCCACTGAAGGAAATACAAACTTACTCACGTCGCCACCCAGAAGAGCGATTTCTCGAACAAATGTACCAGAAATAAATTGGTACTGATCTGATGGGGTCAAGAACAAAGTCTCAACATCAGGCAACAAATAACGATTCATGCCTGCCATTTGAAATTCATACTCAAAATCTGAAACCGCCCTCAAACCACGAACAATCACGCGAGCATTGTTCTTTCTCACAAAATCTTTTAACAAACCACTGAAGCCTTCAACGCGAACATTGGTATAGTGACCCAAGACTTCACGAGAAATATCAATTCTTTCTTCAAGAGAAAAAATTGGTTTTTTATTCTTACTATCAGCAACACCCACAACCACTTCATCAAAAATTGATGAGGCACGACGAACTAAATCTTCATGCCCTCTAGTAAAGGGATCAAATGTTCCTGGATATACAGCAACTGTCATGGTTCTCTCCCAACCTTAAGCAACTTATATTGTTTTTGGGGACATCAAAGTACCAATTGCCACCCCGGAACGTATGGTACGACGAATTTCCCAAAAATCGCCATATTCTGCAATTTCTTTCAATAAATTTTCGGGGCTGATTTCTTTTGGGTGCTCCATATAGATAGCACATCCATTATTTTTCTTGGTTATCCTGACCGCTTGCTTAAGGGCCTCTAAAAACAAGCCCTGCTCTGAAAATGGGGGGTCAATGAAGCAAATATCAACCGAATTCTCTGGCTGCCTAGAAGCGCTTGTAATAGCACTTCCTTTGATGAACTCCGCGCTTCCCAAAAAACCATCTTTGCTTAAATTCAGATAGTTTTCTTTTAATGCATCATGCACCTGTTTCGAGGCATCAATCATGGTGACTTTTTGTGCACCCCGTGACAGAGCCTCAAAACCTAAAGCTCCTGTTCCAGCGAACATATCCAAACAAATCAAATCATCAACGCGCTGACCCAAACAATTAAACAGTGTTTCTCTGGTTCTATCTGCTGTAGGTCTTAACCCTGGTGAGTCAATCACCTTGATTGATCTTCCTCGCCATGCACCACCAATGATTCTGACTTTGCCAGGGGTCATGGAGCCCCAACCACAACAGTCACCATCTGGTTAACGTCTAAATTCTTTTTAAAGGCAGCAATCACCTGCTCTTTAGTTACTTTGCGCAGTTCATTGGTCCACTGATCGAGAGTATCTAAAGGTAGATCATTCCAGGCAATGCTTGAAACGTTATCTAAAATTTTGCGATTACTATCGATTCTTAACGGGAATCCATTCACAAGATTATCTTTTGCAGCCTGAAGCTCTTCATCGCTTGGCCCATTCGCAATGAAATCACCAATGGTTTTTTTCATCACATCAACCGCTAAATCTGCTTGAGATTTTTGCGTTTGCATTCCAGCCACATATGGCCCAATCTGTCTTCCAGGCGCCACATAACTGTAGACGCTATAAGCCAAACCTCTTTTTTCGCGAACCTCTTTGACAAGGCGCGAAACAAATCCGCCGCCACCCAAAATGTAATTACCGACCAACATTGGGAAGTAATCTGGATCTTTCCTTGCGATAGCAGGCATTCCCATTGAGATATGTGCTTGCTGAGCTTCATGAGGAATCTTGATGACTAGATTTGATTGCTTATTTTTATCAAATCGCAAAACATCAGGAACCTGCTGCTGCACCTTCATTTCTTTTGGAATGGATGACATCAATCGATCAAGCAATTGATCTAACTCAGCACGTCCAATATCACCCACAACAGTTACTTTGCTTCCTTTTGCGGCGTATCTTGATGCATAAAAACGTTTCAAATCTTCAGATTTGATTGCCTGAATTGTTTTGATTGTTGGCGAATTAGCAAAAGGATGCTGGCCATATATTTGACGATCAAACTCTTTTGATAACTTGGTTTCAGGTTTCAAGTCAGCCTCCCTGATTGCTGACACTGTGCGCTCTTGCTCTCTTTTGAGAATTTTAGGATCAAATACCGGTGCCTTGAGAATCGAGCTTACTAAATCAATTGCAGCTGATCTTCTCTTGTCGTCACTCAAGGTACGCAAACGCATGCTGGCTCGCTCGGCACTGGCACTAAAACTCAAACCCGCACCAAGATCCGCTAAACGGTCTGATATCTCCGCCTCGGAAATCAAGCGGCCATTGAACATTGATCCGTTATCAATCATTCCTGCCGTCATACCAGCCAAACCTAATTGATCTTTAGGGTCGTTGACTGAACCAGCATGCCAATCAATTTGTAAATCAATCATCGGTATGCTCCTGGCTTCAACCAAATAAACCAGAGCCCCACTGCTGTGTACCCAATGATTGATCTTTGCATTTGCATGAGCAAGCGTTGCACCAAAACTAAAAACAATGATTGCTAATAAATTTTTCATCTTAGTGCCTCATTCCTGCAGGCACAGCTTGCGTACCAGTGGTTTTCTTTTGAACTGCTTGAGGGTCTAAAGTTGCAACAGTCAGTGAATCATCGACGAGGTATTTGCCAACCACCCTTTGAATATCTTCTGACTTAACTTTTTGCACATTGAGCAACATGTCATCCAAATACTTCCAAGAAATGCCGTTCATTTCTGCAATTCCAATCTCCATGGCCTGCGCAAAGATTGAATCTCGCTTATAAATCTGAGCTGACACTAACTGGGTTTTGACACGATCTAACTCACTATTGCTCACACCCTTGGTCTTAATCTCTGTCAGTATCTTTCTGATATTTTCTTCGATGACAGTCAGTCTTTTACCTTTGGCAGGACTTGCAGAAATTGAGAATAACTGCGGTCCTCTTCCTGTCATTCCATAGGAAGCGTCAACGCTATCAGCCAAACGCAGATCTTTCACCATCTGTCTATTCAATCTTGAGTTCGAATGCCCATCCAATATGGCAGATAAAACACTCAAGGCATAAGGATCGATGGCATTCAAATCACTTGGCTCAATCTTAGGAACTTTCCACGCCATGGTAATTTCTGGATTTTCTGCTGGCGCCTTCACCACAATTCTTTTTGTTCCAATTTGTGGAATTTCAATCTGAGGCTTTCTTTCTTTGATCTTTTTTGCCGGTATTGGTCCATAGTATTTTTCTGCTAACGCTTTGACGTCTTTCGGCAAGACATCACCAGTTACAACCAATACAGCATTGTTCGGGGCATACCAGTCTTGATACCACTCTAGAGCATCTTGGTAAGTCATGTTTTTTAAATCATCCATCCAACCAATGATCGGATTGCGATAGGGACTGTTAGCAAATGCAGCTGCCATCAACTGCTCATAAACAATGGCTTTTGATTGGTCGTCCGTTCTTAAGCGGCGCTCTTCCATCACCACTTGAATCTCTTTTGCAAATTCTTCTTTATCGATTCGTAGATTCTGCATACGATCAGCTTCTAAGGCCATCATGGCCGGTAAATGACTTTTTTCAATTTGCTGAAAATAGGCGGTGTAATCTTTACTCGTGAAGGCGTTGTCTCGACCACCCACTGCGGCTACTTTTTTAGAAAACTCACCTGGCTTTAAATTTTTCGTGCCCTTGAACATCATGTGCTCTAACACGTGGGCCACACCTGTTTTGCCGTTGACCTCATCCATTGATCCTGCTCGATACCAAACCATGTGAGCCACAGTTGGGGCGCGATGATCTTCTCGAACAATCACCTTCATTCCATTTGATAGCTGCATTTTCTACGCCAGCAAAATTAAAATGTGTTCCGTCGTGTCTATATGTGGGTGCTGTCAAAGATTGTAAATCTGCACCTGTTAGTACATTGGGGATTTCTTCTAAGATTCTTTTTTGGGCAGCGCGAACTTTGATTTCTTTGGGATCATTCGTGCCACGGTTGCATTTTGCCATCCAGAAAACCAAATCAGGTTTATTTAATAGATCGCGGGTTTTTTGAATATACAATTTTGTGCCTTCCACAATATCATTTTCGCTTAAATCGATATCATTTTCCCCATGCATAATGAATACTCCTCTAATACCTGTTTTGGGGAAATCATTTAGGATTCTGTTTTCAAAAAATTTATAAGGATACCGCTGTTTCCAATCAAAAATTGGACTTTCAAAAGGTAATCCCCAGGCAGAGTTACCCCAATGTAAGGAAGTCGTTCCTCCAATTCCCGTGTTGTACATCATGATTGGCACGTTCAAACGTTTCTTAAGTAATTCGGCCATTCGTCCCCAAAAAGCTACTTTACTACCATCGTCCCATTTTATAACTTCGCACCATTGTTTGTCAAAATCTTCCAAATTGTAAGGGTCTTGTCCTTCGGCAAGGGAATGCCCGACGACTGCAAAAACTTCACCCACTTTAAAGTTCCACAACATTAACGTGTCCTCAGTCACTTGATTGTTGTTTTCGATGATAACTTGTGGATAATAGCCTCCTCCTTTCAATGTAAAACTGCCACTGAACTTGTTTCCACCATCGTTGCTTAATTGAAGCCATCCGGTTTCTTGCCCGCCTAAATAATTTTTGAATTTTATTTTAGCTGAGGTAAATGGATTGTTTGTGCTTCCTGTAATGAAAACCTCTCCTTCATTTGTGTTATTTCTTTGGACAAATTTTCTACAATTAGGTATATCAAAGGTAACTTTTGTTGAAATGTCAACAGGTGTAGGGCTAACGCCATTTTGTTCGCATGAACTCAATAAAAACACGAGGCTTACGACTAGTAAAGTCAATCTATTCATTGGTTTCATTTTAATATGGGTTGGTCCAACGACCAACTA
>CALKUJ010000038.1 GCA_937996825.1 uncultured Polynucleobacter sp.
CTGCAGATGAAGCTTTTTTAGCCTCTTTGCAAAAATAAAACAGGGTTTTAAACCGCATCCTCTACCAAGTCCGTTGATACGGAATACAACGTTGGTACGATGCTATAGGAGTTGTAATGAATATTATTGAATCAATTGAGCAAGAAGAGATTGCTCGTCTAACAGCCAATAAAACGCTTCCTGCGTTTGCACCTGGCGATACAGTTGTTGTGAACGTTAACGTGGTTGAAGGTAACCGCAAACGTGTACAGGCTTACGAAGGTGTTGTGATTGCTAAACGCAATCGTGGTTTGAACTCAAGCTTCATCGTTCGCAAGATTTCATCTGGCGAAGGTATTGAGCGTACATTCCAAACATACTCACCATTGATCGCTAGCGTTGAAGTGAAGCGTCGCGGTGATGTACGTCGTGCTAAGTTGTACTACTTGCGTGATCGTTCTGGTAAATCAGCACGTATCAAAGAGAAGCTACAAGCTCGCACAAAAGAAGTTGCTGCTGAGTAATCAGTACCAATTTTTTATCCAAAGGCAGCTTAGGCTGCCTTTGTGCTTTTTGGAGCAATGAATTAGCTGGCTTCAGATAAACTAGAACTCATGTCACGTTCAGCAGATTCCTCACCTAAAACTTCTGGTACTTCTCAATCTATTTTTGATCCAAGAGAAGTCCCGATTGTTTCTAGAGACAGTCATATGCCTGCGATTGAGCAGAGTCTATTGACCCCTGATAGCTTGCGCCTCAGATTCACTCAGGAGAAGGAATGGCAAGCTGAGGTGACCGATGAAAATCGAGCGGCACTGGCCAGAGAAGGATCGGTCAAGGCCGGCCGTGGAGATGAGCTGACGCCAGCCGCAGTACTAATTCCCTTGGTTGTTTATGGCCATGAATTAAAAATTCTGCTGACACAAAGAACAGCCCATTTACATGATCATCCAGGTCAGATCAGTTTTCCTGGCGGACGCTGCGATCCGCAAGATAAATCAGTCATTGATACTGCTTTGCGTGAAGCAGAGGAGGAGATCGGACTGCCTGCCAGTAAAGTCGAAATCCTTGGGTCATTGCCTCACTACTTGACCATCACTGGCTATCAGGTGACCCCCGTGGTGAGCTTGGTGGACGCAGGACTTGAGTATCAGCCAGATGAATTTGAGGTGGCAGATATCTTTGAGGTACCGATGGGTTATTTGATGAACCCGCATCATCATGAGCAAAGAATGTGGCAAAGTCCGCAGGGTCAGCGTCGTTTTTATGCCATGCCCTATGAAAATAAGTTCATTTGGGGAGCAACTGCGGGTATGCTACGGAATCTTTATCACTTTTTAAAAGCATGACATTTTTCTCACTTCTCTTCGCTCTGATTGCTGAGCAATACAAGCCAGTTGAAAAAAATCATTGGGTCCATCGCATCACCCATGGCTGGTTAGATTTCATTGTTAAGAATATCGATACTGGCGCAGATCACAGCGGCCGTTTAGCATGCGTGGCGGCTTTGATTCCTCCAGTTATTCTTGTCTTAGCTATCCATATTGTTTTGTTGGCCACTCAACCGATGTTGGCTTTTGTTTGGAACGTGTTGATTGTTTATTTGTTTTTAGGATTCAGACAATTCAGCCATCCATTCACGGCCATCCATGAAGCTTTACTCGACCGTGATTTAGACACTGCACGTCAATTGCTTGCTGAATGGCAGGGTGCAGGTGTTAATACTGAGACCATGAGCGAGTCAGAGGTGATTCGCTTAACCCTTGAGCAAGCCATCATCGGGGCTCACCGCCATGTATTTGGCCCCATCTTTTGGTTCATGTTGCCTTTTGGTCCTGCTGGGGTGGTGTTGTATCGCTTAAGTGAAACAGCTGCGCAGCGTTGGCCTTCTCAGGCAAGCAGTTCTTTGGGTAGTGCAGCCAGAAGTTTGTTTCAGATCATCGATTGGATTCCAGTGCGCTTAACAGCAATCGGCTTTGCCATTGTTGGTAATTTTGAAGATGCTATTTACGGGTGGCGCTTTCATTTACGCAAATGGAGCAATGAGCTTGAGGCCATCATTTTGGCAGCAGGTGCAGGTGCATTGGGTGTTCGTTTAGGTGCGCCATTGCCTGAGCCGGACAGTGATGAGGCCTTGCGCATGGCTGAATCAGGAGAGCCACCTGTTTACGATATAGGCATTGAAGCATCTTTGCGTAGTCTGCGCTCTGCAGTTGGCCTTGTTTGGCGCGCAGTGATTCTATGGTTGACGCTGATTGCTTTGATGACTATTTCAGTTTGGCTTGGATAGTATCTGCGTTATGGGATTCGTGTCGTAATTGACGGAATAATTCCACTCGCTGAGCTGAAATAGTTCCTGAATCTACAGCAGATCTGACAACGCAGCCTGGTTCATCACCATGGCTGCAGTTATGAAACTTGCACTTCCCGAGCAAGGGTCTGAATTCAACAAAAGCATGTTGTAGCTCGCTCTCTGAGAGGTGAGCTAAACCAAATTCCTGAAAACCCGGTGAGTCAATCAATGCGCCTGCAAAAGACTTGATAGAAGAGTTGCTAGCAGGTAAGTCGTAATAACGACAAGCGGTGGTGGTGTGCTTGCCACTGTCTAACTTCTTAGAATGTTCTTGAGTTTGAGCCGCTGCATCAGGAATCAAAGCATTCAGTAGGGTCGACTTGCCCATGCCTGATTGACCAACCAATACTGATACGCGGCCCTGAACATGCGGCAGCAAAGCCTCTACTGAGGCAGGATCATGTTTGACTGACATTTCATGAACCGGGTAGCCCATCGCAATATAGGGCTCGAGCATCTTGCGCGCAGCAGGCAACTTATTAGGTAGATCACATTTATTCAAAATGATTCTGGGGATGATGCCGGCTGTTTCAGCAGCAATCACTGCGCGACCCAAGAGGTCTGGAGAAAAGCCCGGTTCAGTTGCAAGCACGATCAAGATTTGATCAACATTGCTGGCAATCGATTTACTTTTATAGGCATCTGAGCGATACAACAGATTTTTGCGCTCAACTATTTTTTCAATCACTGCCTGTTCAGGACCAGTCTCTTGAACTTCTAAAACATCGCCAACAGCACCCAAATGTTGCTTGCCACGTGAAGTCACTTGATACAAAGCTTGGGCACTGATGCCTACCTCATCCTCTATTGCCCTGGCCAAATAATGTCGACCATATGAAGCAACGAGAAGGGCTTTGAATGATTTCATCAAACTATCTTACTGCCATGCTTTGTAAATGAGCAATGCGCAAAGGGGCTGGCGGATGAGAGTCATAAAATTTCGAGTAAAGCGGGTCCGGTGTAAGGGTCGCCGCATTGTCTTGATACAACTTGACCAACGCACTGATCAAATCATTGGCTGAAGATTTTTCAGCAGCAAAAGCATCAGCTTCGTATTCATGTTTGCGCGAACCCATGCTGTTGATTGGGGTCAAAAAGAAACCAAACACTGGTAAGACCAAGCTGAACAATGCCAATGCCAAGCCAGCGTTATATCCGTTTAAATCTGGTGTGATGCCCAAGCTTAAATAGAACCAAGCCTTGGTTGAAATCCAACCCAATAAAGCGAGCACTAAAAAGCTCAAAGCAAATGATTGAATCAAGCGCTTGCGGATGTGTTGGCGTTTGAAGTGTCCTAATTCATGGGCCAAAACCGCTTCAATCTCTTCGGGATTTAAACGCTCAATCAACGTGTCAAAAAACACAATGCGTTTTGCTTTGCCCATGCCTGTGAAATAAGCATTGCCATGAGCGCTGCGCTTGCTGCCATCCATGATGAAAAGCCCTTGGCTGGTGAAGTCGCAGCGCTTGAGTAAACCTTCAATACGGTCTTTCAAGGGACCATCTTCCAGGGGTTTAAATTTATTGAATAGAGGGGCGATGAAGGTCGGAAATAGCCAAAGTAGCAATGCATTAAAGCCTACCCACACAAACCAAGTCCAGACCCACCAATATTGACCAGCCTCAGTCATCAATGTCAGTACAACCCACAACAGTGGTAAACCAATGGCAAGACCGAGCAAAATACCTTTGAACATGTCTGCGAAAAATAGGGCTGGTGTCATTCTGTTAAAGCCAAATTTTTCTTCGATGCCAAATTGACGATGCCAAGAAAATGGTAAATCGATGATGCCAGTGATCAAGCTGATAGACACCAACAAAGCCATTTGTTGCGGAACGCCTGGACCTAATAAATCCAAAGTGTAGTTATGTAGGAGTTGTAAGCCTCCCAATAAGGTGAAGCCGATCAAGATAACCACTGATAAAGCAATCTCGAATAAGCCAAGACGTAATTTGGTCATGGTGTAGTCGGCTGCTTTGCGATGATCAGTGAGGGTTATTTTGCTGGCGAATTCTGCAGGAACCTGATCGCGATGCAATGCAATGTGACGCATGTGGCGAGAGGCCAAGTAGTAACGAGTTGCAACACTGAGGGCTAAGCCCAAAAGAAAGATCAAAGTAAATGTCATGAGTTCGCTAAAAATGTTGAGAACCTATCTGAGGATTCTGATTAATGGGGCTATTTTTACACAAAACGATGTTGACGAATAAAGGACCTACTGGGATCGCAGACTTAGGAAAAAGCCCTTTATAAGGATTGAAGTACTTTTGAAATTTTTAAAATAGGACAATCATCCTGCAGGTGTAATAATCACCAAAATGCTGTTTTATTGAAGAAGATGGTCGTTTTGCATCAAGTCTCACGAAACCAAATAAAATCATCCAATTAACTGTGCAGATTCGCAGTAAAAATAACAGGAATTGCTAAATACAAATGAGTACAACCAGAAAAAACGATCGTTTGGTATGGGTAGATATGGAGATGTCGGGTCTTCAGCCAGAAACTGATCGTATTTTAGAAATCGCCATGATCGTGACAGATGGGGATTTGAACATCGTTGCTGAAGGACCTGTTTTGGTGGTTCATCAAGAGGATGCTGTTTTAGATCGCATGGATGCTTGGAATAAAGGTACTCACGGCAAATCTGGTTTGATTGATAAAGTAAAGGCATCTACTTTGACTGAAGCAGATGTTGAAGCAGAGTGTTTGGCTTTTTTAAAGCAACATGTGAAATCCAGTATTTCTCCGATGTGCGGTAACACCATTCATCAGGATCGTCGCTTCATGAATCGTTACATGCCTAAACTGGAAGCATATTTCCATTATCGAAACATCGATGTTTCAACCATCAAAGAATTATGTAAACGTTGGCAGCCTGAAATTGCCAAAGGCTTCTCAAAGCAGCAAGCACACACCGCCTTGGCTGACATCATTGAATCAGTCGAAGAACTTCGCTATTACAGAGAAAAACTATTTATTCCAACCGTTGGTGACGAACCAATCGTTGAGGGTAATTAAGCTCAAAAATACTCAATAAAAGAAAACCATGCTTTCTCAAGACGCCAATATGTTTTTAAGAATCGCCGCCATCATCACGCCGGTGGTACTGATCATTTTGGTGGGTTGGTTGTATGGTCGCAAAGCTCATCCTGATATGTCAGGTATCAATCGCGCAACCTTGGATGTGATTGCGCCACTCTTGGTGGTTTCCGCCTTCGTGAGCAAAGACTTTGAATTACTTGATCAGTGGAGCTTATTGCTGTGCGGTGTTGCTGTGGTTTTGGGCTCAGGTATTTTGGCTTGGCCGATCGCCAAGATATCGGGCATGGACCCTAAAACATTTGTGCCTCCGATGATGTTCAATAACTGCGGCAATATGGGTTTGCCTTTGGCGGTATTTGCTTTTGGTACAGCAGGTCTTGCTCCAGCCGTGGCCTTGTTTGCAATCTCAAATTTGATGCACTTCACCCTCGGGGTCAAGCTGGTCAATCCAAGAGCCTCAGTCAAAGGTGTCTTTGCCAATCCAATGGTGATTGCCACCATCTTGGGAGTCTTCCTCTCAAGCACGAAGCACCTTTACACCTTGCCAGAGCCTTTGTATCAATCGATCAAATTATTAGGTGATGCCACTGTGCCACTGATGTTGTTCTCACTAGGCGTGCGCATGAAGGATGCCAATTTGAAGCATTGGCGTGAAGGATTTTTAGGTGCTGCAATCTGCCCGATTGTGGGGTTGACGATTGCCTTGATCATTGCGCCGTTTGTTGAGATGACCGATCTTCAAAAAGGACTATTGTTCGTATTTGCGAGTTTGCCACCAGCCGTGTTGAACTTCTTGGTGGCCGATCGCAATAAACAAGATCCTGAACTCGTTGCCTCGATTGTTCTGCTTGGCAATTTATCTGCGATGATTTTCGTGCCGATAGGCTTGTACCTCGGCTTGAGGTAATAAGTTCAATCGACTTACTTTGCTCTGATCGCAGATTTAGGGCGGAATGCTTTGATCACGGTTTCATTGGTCTCTACATAGGGACCGCCGATCAAATCAATGCAATAGGGCACGGCCGCAAAGATTCCTGGAACTATTGATTTACCATCGGCATCCTTTAAGCCTTCCAAGGTCTCTTGAATCGCTTTTGGTTGTCCTGGCAGGTTGATGATCAAGGCCGCATGGTTCTCGATTTCGCGCAGGGCGGCAACTTGTCTAGAAAGAATGGCTGTAGGAACGAATTTAAGGCTGATTTGGCGCATTTGTTCAGCAAAGCCTGGCATTTCTCTACTGGCAACTGCCAACGTTGCCTCGGGCGTCACATCTCTTCTGGAAGGCCCTGTGCCACCAGTGGTTAAAACCAAATCACAACCTACCTCATCCACCAATTCCTGGATGGTTTTTGAAATCAATTCTTTTTCATCGGGAATCAAACGAGACTCCATGTGCCAAGGAGATGTCAGGGCTTTAGAAAACCAAGATTCAAGGGCTGGGATGCCTTCATCTTGATAAACCCCACTGCTGGCGCGATCTGAAATTGAAATCAAGCCAATCCAAATTTCATCTGGATGTTGGCGTTTTGTATTTTTAGTATTGGTATTTTTTGCACTCATACGTCAATTCTAGCTATGATTGCGGAATGTTTTCACATTCACCCACACAATTACAAGAATTAGTCTCTTTTTTATTGGCTGAAGCCAAGGCTTTGGGCGCTACGGATGCTGCTGCAGAGCTTTCTGAGGGCAGTGGCTTATCGGTCTCGGTTCGCAAAGGCAATATCGAAACCATTGAGCAAAATCTTGATAAACAGGCGGGCGTCACAGTATTCATCGGCCAAAGACGTGGCAATGCTGGCACCAGTGATTTTTCAAAAGAATCTCTCAAGGCCAGCGTTAAAGCAGCTTTTCACATTGCACAACACACCGCTGAAGATGATTGTGCGGGATTGGCAGAAGCAGATTTATTGGAAAAAAATCCCAAAGATTTGGACTTGTACCATCCTTGGAATATCAATACTGCCGAAGCTGTAGAAATTGCCAGAGATGCTGAGCGCGGCGCTTTTGCTGTGAGTAAAAACATCACCAACAGTGATGGTGCAACTGTTTCTGCACAGCAGTCACATTTCATGTTGGGCACCAGCAATGGTTTCATGGGTGGCTATGCCATCTCTCGTCACTACATTGCCTGCACCCCTATCGCCAGTGCGTCAAATAAAAAAGGCGCTGCCATGCAGCGTGATGATTGGCACACAACAGCTCGTGCACCAGAAGACTTGGCCAGACCTCAAGACGTTGGCGCTTATGCTGCCAAAAGAGCTTTGGCAAGATTAGGTGCGCGATCGATTTCGACCAGACATTGCCCAGTTTTATTTGAAGCCCCATTGGCTGTTGGCTTGGTGGGAGCATATGTGCAAGCCACCTCTGGTGGAGCCTTGTACAGAAAGTCTAGTTTCTTGCAAGATAGTTTAGGTAAAACTATTTTTCCTAAGCACATTGATTTATTGGAAGAGCCACACATTCCTCGTTTAACAGGCAGCGCACCATTTGATGAAGAGGGTGTCAGAACTCGTTCGCGCAAAGTGATTGATGCGGGTGTTGTGCAGGGATACTTCTTATCCACTTACTCAGCCAGAAAGTTGGGCATGCAAACCACTGGTAATGCAGGTGGCTCTCATCAATTGCAATTCAAAAGCCGCTTAACAAAACCATCTGATGATTTGCCTGCCATGTTGAAAAAAATGGGTACTGGCTTATTGGTCACAGATCTTATGGGCCAGGGCGTTAACTATGTGAATGGTGATTATTCACGAGGTGCTTTTGGATATTGGGTCGAGAATGGTGTGATTGTTCATCCGGTTGAAGAAATCACCATTGCAGGCAATCTGAATGATATGTTCAAGCAAATCGTGACCATCGGCGCAGACACTCTGGTGCGTGGCACCAAAGAGACAGGTTCTATACTGATTGAAAATATGACCGTGGGCGGTCGCTAATTCATTAACCGCTTGGGTGAACTCTTAAAGCTTGCTGGTGTAGGTCACAAAGGCATACGCCAGCGTGCCATTGTGATGCTCTTCTCTTG
Source organism: uncultured Polynucleobacter sp. (assembly GCA_937996825.1). Classification (GTDB taxonomy): domain Bacteria; phylum Pseudomonadota; class Gammaproteobacteria; order Burkholderiales; family Burkholderiaceae; genus Polynucleobacter. Next base: position 8,404 of record CALKUJ010000038.1, read on the forward strand.
AAACTTCTTCCCAGAGCATGTCATCGACATCGGGGAAAAAAGCGTCGCCATCAATTTCAATATCCACTTCAGTGATGATGAGCTTATCGACATACATCAAAGCTTCATCATAAATTTGTGCGCCGCCAATGATGAAGGCTTTTTCAACACCAGAGCAGGCATCAATCGCATCCTCTAGAGATGTGAATGTTTCCGCTCCCTCGGCTTTAAATTCTGGATTGCGACTTACAACGATGTTGCGTCTGCCAGGCAGTGGTCTACCCAAAGATACCCAAGTGTTACGGCCCATGATGATGGGGCAACCCAGAGTGGTATTTTTAAAGTGTTTGAGATCTTCTGGTAGGTGCCAAGGCAGGGTGTTGTTCACACCGATCACGCCATTTTTAGCGCGCGCAACAATGATGGCTAATTCCACAACAATCCTTTGATTAAATTGCTACTGGAGCTTTGATGGCGTCATGGTGCTGATAGCCAATCAGTTCAAAGTCTTCGTATTCGTAGTCAAAAATAGAAGCAGGTTTGCGTCGAATATTCAACTTGGGCAAAGGCAAAGGTTGACGCGATAACTGAAGTTTCACTTGCTCCATGTGATTGGAGTACAAGTGGCAATCACCGCCTGTCCAAATAAACTCACCTGGGGTTAAGCCAGTTTGCTGAGCAATCATGTGAGTCAATAAAGCGTAGCTGGCAATGTTAAATGGCACGCCCAAGAAAATATCGGCACTGCGTTGATAGAGTTGGCAAGACAATTTGCCATCAGCAACATAAAACTGAAAGAAAGCGTGGCATGGTGGTAAAGCCATGCGAGGAATCTCAGCAACGTTCCATGCTGAAACAATTAAACGACGTGAATCAGGATTATTTTTAATCTGGTCCATCAGTTGACTGATTTGATCAACGTGTTCGCCATTGGGTGCGGGCCATGAGCGCCACTGATAACCATAAATCGGACCGAGCTCACCGTCTTCTTTGGCCCACTCATCCCAAATGCTCACACCACGTTCTTTTAACCAATTGTTATTGGTGCTGCCTTGCAAAAACCAAAGCAATTCAATGATGATTGATTTGAGGTGTAACTTTTTAGTAGTTACAACAGGAAATCCCTCTTGTAAATCAAAGCGCATTTGATGGCCAAACACTGAAACAGTGCCCGTGCCAGTGCGGTCTGATTTGTGGGTTCCTTTGGCCAAAACATGGCTCATGAGATCTAGATATTGCTGCATATCAGAATTCTACTACTTGCTAAAAGTTACGACGTGATCGGCCACTAATTTGATACCAATTTTTTCACCAATGGCGTGGTTATGGTGACTTGGTACCATGGTCAGTAAGCGTTGACCAGAGTCCAGTTCAACTGTGTACAAGAAGTCACCGCCACGGAAAGCCTTGGTGATAACTTCCGCTTGAAGAGGGCTGTCATCATCATGAACAATGTCGTCGGCTCGCAAAAGAACATCGACTTCTTCGTTGGGTAGGCCATAGCTTGCTTGTGGCAGAGGTAGCAAGCCTAATTCAATTTCTACAGAAGGACCTGGTTTGGTGACTCCTGGAACAAACACACCATAACCCACAAAGTCGGCAACAAAGCGCGTGGCAGGGCGGTGATAGAGGTTGTAGGCGCTGTCCCACTGAACCAAACGACCATCCACCATCACGCCAACATCATCAGCAATCGCAAATGCTTCAAATTGATCATGGGTGACCAATAAAGCAGTTGTGCCATTGGCCTTCAAAATATCTCGGACTTCTCCGGCTAAGCGCTCACGCAAATCCACATCCAAGTTAGAGAATGGTTCATCCAAAAGCAGTAATTCTGGTTCTGGAGCCATCGCACGAGCCAAGGCCACACGTTGTTGTTGTCCGCCAGATAGTTCATGGGGGTAGCGATGCCCAACATTGTGAAGGCCCACCCGCTCAAGCCATTCCTCTGCCTTGTGCAAAGCTTCTTTTTGGCTCAAATCTCTTAAACCAAAAGCCACGTTCTGGGCATTGGTTAAATGGGGAAACAGGGCATAGTCTTGGAAAACCACGCCAACGCGTCTTTTTTCTGGGGCGATTGAAAAATCTTTTGAGCTAACTATTTGCTTATCAAGCGTGATCGTGCCATTTTGGATAGGCTCAAAACCACAAATTGCTCGCAAAACTGTTGATTTGCCGCACCCTGAGGGGCCCAGCAAACAGCCAATCTTGCCATGGTCTAAATGCATGCTCAAGCCTTGTACGACATGGTTCCAGCTACCAGATTTCTCACCTGGATAACCCACATCAATGGCCTCAATATTTAAATGAATTGGTTGCGTATCGATAATCATTCTTATAATTATCCCATCTTGCGACCACGAATAACACCCATACTCTTATCTTTGGTATTGGCTTTGCCAATATTAGGGATTTTTGCCGCACTTCTGAACCCTCAGTCCAGCAGTGATGGCGTGCTTGGACACCTATTAAGTACGGTCTTGCCAGGCTATGCTTGGACCACCTTGATCTTGGCTTTGGGCGTGACAGTGGGTGTTGCGAGCATGGGCATCATCACAGCATGGTTGGTGGCGACTTGTGAGTTTCCAGGAAAAAGAGTTTTTGAATGGGCTTTGATCTTGCCCTTGGCCATGCCAACCTATGTGATGGCATATGCCTACACCGATTTTTTTCAATTCTCAGGACCAATTCAAACTCTCTTACGAGATTTATTGGGCGTCGATCGCTTGCCATGGTTCCCTGAGCCAAGATCTCTGTGGGGCGCCATTTGTGTATTGAGCTTGGCCTTGTATCCATACGTCTATCTTTTGTGCCGCACGGCTTTTTTAGAGCGCAGCCCTCGTTTGATTGAGGCAGCAAGAACTCTTGGAGCCGGCCCTTGGGGTGCTTTTTGGCAAGTTGCTTTACCGATGGCAAGACCTGCGACCATGGCAGGTGTGGCTTTAGCATTGATGGAGGCGGTCGCTGATTACGGGGCCATGTCTTATTTTGGTGTGCAAACCATGACCACTGGTATTTACAGAGCTTGGTTGAGCATGGGTGATCGCATGGCGGCTGTGCAGTTGTCTGCTGCATTATTGGGCATCATTTTTTTACTGCTACTTCTTGAGCATGCCAGTCGTCGAAAAATGCGTTTTGCCACTTCAGGTCAGCGCTTTAGACAGATCAAACCTTGGCGACTACAAGGAAGAAAAGCTTTTTGGGCCAGCTTGGCTTGCTTATTACCTTTGCTGTTCGGTTTTATCTTGCCAGTCATCATCATGGCCTATTTGGCCATTTCAAGCGGCGAGAGTTTGAACGAACGTTATTGGAATTGGTTAGGCAACACCATCACCTTGTCGACTCTCACAGCGATTTGCGCTGTCGCGATTGCCGTTTGGTTGGCTTATAGCGCAAGACTTGCCAAAGGTGGATTGCAACAACTGGTGAACCGCATGGTCAGCTTAGGGTATGCCGTTCCGGGAGCTGTTCTAGCAGTCGGTATTTTGGTCTTGTTAGGGCAGATGGATATTGCATGGTTGATTTCTGGTTCAGTCGTGGTTTTGGTTTATGCGTATCTGACACGTTTTTTATCTTCTAGTTTGCAAACAGTTGAAGCAGGCTTGAGCAAAATCACGCCAAGCATGGATGCCAGCGCCATGAGTTTGGGATCTGGTCGCTGGGAATTGTTGAGAAAAATTCACTTGCCACTTTTGCGACGTAGTTTGTTAACGGCTGGTTTACTTGTGTTTGTTGATGTCATGAAAGAGTTGCCAGCCACTTTGGTTTTGCGACCCTTCAACTTTGACACCTTGGCAGTAGTGACTTATCAGTTAGCATCCGATGAGCGTTTGGCTGAAGCAGCTTGGCCAGCATTGACGATTGTGTTGGCAGGTCTTCTGCCAGTGATCATCCTATCTAGAGCGATGTCTAAGGACTAAGCTTGTGGCGTGACGCCAAGAATTTCATGAAGTTTGGGCGAGGTGGTGGTGTATTGCAGGTGTATGACTTGCCCTGGGTGAATGTGGGCAGCACATCCATAAGCTGCCAAAGTTGCTTCATGAAAACCGCACACGATTAATTTCTTTTTGCCTGGGTAGGTGTTGATATCACCCACGGCAAAAATGCCAGCCGTACTGCTTTGAAATTTTTCCGTGTCCACCAGCACTTGTTTATTTTCTAAATCGATGCCCCAATCAGCAATAGGTCCAAGCTTTGGTGAAATACCAAGCAAAGGAAGCAGTGCATCTAAAGGTAGGTGATGTGTTTGCCCATCGAAGTCTGCGACTTCTAGACTGATGATTCTTCCATCATTTGTTTTGAAATTGGTGACTTGTCCAAGCTGAACTTTGATCAAACCTTGAGCACACAAGGCTTGAAAGCGTTGAATCAATGATTCATCTGCTTTAAAAACATCGCGTCTGTGAACCAAGGTGATGCTTTTAGCGATATCAACCAATGCAACGGCGGCTTCTAAAGCAGCTGTTTCTCCACCATTGATGACCACATCTTGGCCAGCATATTGATTTGCTTGCCCCAATTTATAAAAGACTTGTTTGCCTTCGAAAGAATCAATTCCAGGTAATGACAATTTGCGGGGTTTGAATGCACCCACCCCAGCAGAAACGATGATGACTTTGCTGATGAATGTCTCTTGCGATGTGTGCACATCAAAGCGACCATCATCACGTTTTTGAACCAAGGAAACTTCTTGCTTGAAGTGAGTCGGTGTTTGCAAGACTTTGATTTGCTCTTGCAGGCGATCAATTAAATCTTGACCAGTGCAAAAAGGAATACCAGGAATATCGTAGATCGGTTTGTCAGCATAGAGTTCAACGCATTGACCACCTGCTTGGGGTAGGGCATCAATCAAATGTGCTTTGATGCCCAACAAGCCTAATTGAAAAACTTGATAAAGACCTACCGGTCCTGCGCCGATAACAATGGCATCTGTCTCAATGGTTAATTGTTTTTCTGCCACAGGATCTTTCTAAAAGATACCTTAGCGAACCAACTCGCCTAGTTTATTTTTCACATCTTTCCAGTCGTCTGCATCAGGCAAGCCTTCTTTTGACTTGGTGATTGACGGCCACTTGGCTGCAAGTTCAAGATTGAGTTTGATATAAGCCTGTTGATCACCGGGCACATCATCCTCGGCATAAATTGCATTGACTGGACATTCTGGAACACAAACTGCACAGTCGATGCACTCGTCTGGATCAATCACCAAGAAATTAGGACCTTCACGGAAACAATCAACTGGGCAAACGTCCACGCAATCGGTGTACTTACAACGGATACAGGCTTCGGTTACTACATAAGTCATGGCATCAATCTCAAAGAAGACGAAAACCAATATTTTATCTTAGACGGAGCAAATCATTGCAGATAGCCTTATTCTTAGGCGTGTCATCGTCATTTCTAAGTGATTTAAATCAATGACATACAATAAAGAAAAGCAAGAAAACGTATAAAAACAGGAGACAAATATGTCACAAAATGCACAAAAACCGAAGATTTTGGTCGCGCGCTCGATCTTTCCAGACCTATTGGCTGAGTTGGAGAAGGTTGCGGTTGTTCAATCTAATCAGAGTGACCACCTTTGGAATGCTGCTGATTTGAAAGCGGCCTTGGCTGATAAAGATGCGGCAATCGTATCGGGCGGTGAGCGCGTTGATGCCGATATTCTGAAAGCCTCCCCAAATTTAAAAATTGTTTCAAATATTGCCGTTGGGTATAACAACCTAGATATGCCAGCTTTTAAAGCGGCCAATGTGATGGCTACCAACACACCTGATGTGTTGACGGATACCACTGCTGATTTTGGTTTTACTTTAATGATGGCAACAGCTCGTCGTGTGACCGAAAGTGAGCGTTGGTTAAGAGACGGTCATTGGGCTAAGTTCTCCATTTGTGATGCACCACTTTCAATGGATATTCATCATTCCACTTTGGGCATTATGGGCATGGGTCGTATTGGTCAAGCGATTGCTAAACGTGCGCGTGGTTTCAATATGAATGTGAAGTACTTTAATCGCTCTCGCTTATCTGAAGATTTAGAAAAAGAATGTGGTGCTACTTATGTGGATCGTGAAACTTTGCTCAAAGAATCCGATCACATTATTTTGGTCATGCCTTACACCCCAGAGAATCATCATCTTTTTGGTGAAAAAGAGTTGAATTTAATGAAGCCTACTGCAACCCTTGTCAACATTGCGCGCGGCGGCATTGTTGATGAGCATGCTTTAGCCAAGGCGCTCAAAGAAAACAGAATTTTTGCCGCAGGTTTGGATGTGTTTGAGGGTGAGCCAAAAGTGATTCCGGAGTTATTGGCACTGAAGAATGTGGTCTTAGCTCCGCACATGGCAAGCGCCACAGAGAAAACCAGAAGAGCGATGATTCAGTTGGCAATCAAAAATTGTTTGGCAGGTTTGAATGGTCAAACGCCACCTAATTTATTGAAAGCTTGAAGTTAGAAAGATTTGATTCGAAAGATTCGAATCAAAAGACTAGAAATTAGTCTTGAGAAGAAACAGGTTTGGTGTCAGTGATAGTGGTTTCGCGCACAGCTACTTCAATGCCACCAAACTTTTCAGCGACCCAGTTGTACACCTTGCAAGCTAACCAAAGTAAACCAAAACCAATCAATGCATTCAGGATCAATGCCGAAATCACTGTGAAGCCAGGTAATTCGCCATCTCTGATAAATGCCACAAATAGAGCAAGTAAAACCACTGGCACAGAAAAGCTCAAGTAAACCAACACCAGCGTTTTGGCTGTGTGTAGAGGGTCTACGTAAACAACTTCTTTTTTGGTGTATTTGGTGCTTGGCATATTGTCTTTGGTTCAGTTAGATCAGGGGTTTGGCAAATTTCGGATAAGCGCAATTCTATACTAAGTTAAATAATCTTGTTGCGATGCAATATCTTGTTAGGCGTAAAAAATACATATTTTTAATTTCTCAGGCTAAGAGCAAGGCCCCAGATTACAAAAGACCCTCAAATAAAACCACGTTAACCAGTTCACCAGCTGCAATATTGGCTTGATCATGCTCTAAAACGATAAAGCAATTAGCTTCGCTCATGGAGCGGAGAACACCTGATCCTTGGGCGCCAGTAATGCTAACTGTATTAATACCAGATTT
>CALKUJ010000039.1 GCA_937996825.1 uncultured Polynucleobacter sp.
ACACAGCGCCAGTAGGCGGAATATCAGCGGTTGATGTAGCTGATCTTTTCGCTAACTATGCACCTGGTGATCCAGATTTCAGCGGTGCTCTGACAACGGATTTTGAGCCAGTGCTTCCAAATTTAGCTGGTTCTGTGTCCGTCCTCTATCAAAGCAAAGAGGTGGGAGATGTTCAACCTATTTCTGTGTCAGGTATGGCGGTTGGTACTGTCGATACGACGCAGGTATTCGGGTACCAACTGGCACTGAACTTTATGCCCGAACAAGGTGATTTAAAGAGCATGACAGTCACCTCGACCCAGGGTACAGGATCTGTTCCCTCAGTTGTTAAGCAACACCCCGCATTACAAACTGCCATTCCAACTTGGAACCCCATTGGTGGTAAGTTCCTCAAGAGTGGCACATTGACCATGAATGTGTTGGAAAACGGAGATGTGCAAGCTAAGTTCTTGACCGCTACCAACGATCCATTGACATTGATCGGTAAATTAAACAGCAGCAATGGCACTGTTACCTTCACACAAAACGAAGGTCATAACGGTGATGTTTTGTCAGCTGATTTGACCTATGCATTCACAGACGCTCAAGGCGTGTTGTTGAACTCTTGGAAACCTAGAAATGTTGCGGTCAATGTGTCTGTTGAAGGACAAATTCCCGCCATGCGCGATGGTGACTTGTTCATCAATGGTGTCAACATTGGTGCTAGCTCTGCGCTGGACGACAAATTGTCACCCCCAGAAAATGCTGCGGGTAGCGCAATTGCCAAAGCTGCTGCGATCAATCGCATGGCAGTGTCAACCGGCACAACAACGGGCGAACAACAGACCATCACATTCTCTGGTGCACCCAAAGATTTGCCCAGCTCCATCATTGTGGGTGGCGTAAGCGTGCAATTGCACGAAACCGATACATCTTCTTCCTCAGTGGCCGCAGCCGTTGCTGCTGCCATGAAGGGCAGCGGTGCATTCATGGAGAGCACTGGACGAGTGATCACATACCAACCCGGTAGTTCTGTGATTACCGTCAAGTTTGCAAAAAATGAACGTGATGTTCCTGATATCACCTTCAATGCGCAGACAACCGGCATGAAGGCCGTTGTTGACACAACCGTGCAGCACTTTACAGCAGTTGAAGGCACAGGCGTGTTTGCCAAAGTCAATGAAAACATCTTGACAGGTACGGCCATGTCAGCTGACACGGTTGTCAAAGGTGCTGTATTCATCAACGGCTACTCAAGCGCTGACATCACGACCGTGCTCAATAACACGCGTACATCACGAGCCAATGTGGTCCGTGCGATCAACATGATCAGCGATCAAACAGGTGTCAAAGCAATTGATACTGGTTCAGATGCCAAAGGTGTGACGCTGGTTGCTGCTGATGGCCGTAACATTGAAGTCCGCTTTGAAACCAAAGGCGATGTGCAAGAGTTTGGTCGCGGAACTGGTTTGGTTGAGGGCGTGCAAGCTGGTACTTATTCTTTGGAGTCTAAGGTTGAAGCGCCCATCGTGCTCAGCACCAAGGGCGACATCACGCGCACTGGTTTGGTGGAAGGTAACTTCACCAAGAACCAGTCGGTGGTGAATACCAGCACTCGCGAATCTGTGCAAACAGCCACGGCTCAAGTTGACCATGTTGTCATTGGTGGCACGCCTAAAACATCTGCAGTTGGTTTGCCTGAAAAATACTCGGTCACGATCAACAATATTCAATTTACCGTTACCAATAACGGTAATGATTTGAATACACCACAAAAGATACGCAATGCTTTGGTGGCTGAAGTCAACAAGAAGAAAGACTTGATTGGCGTCACAGCATCTGCTGGCGACAGCTTGGGTGAACTGAAGCTCAAAGCCAATGTGGCGGGCACACCATTCACAACCACCGCTAGTGGCCCAGCTTCTTTGGCGGCCTCTGCAACATCGTCTACTTTGGTGCAAAACCAAGAAGCTCAAATCAAACCCTTGAGCATGAATGATTTGACGATCAATGGCATCAAGATTCCACAAAGCAGGGCTGCTGACGATATATTCTCGAGCAACGTGACTTCCAGTAGCGATAGCAGCGCCAGTGCGATTGCGATTGCTGCGGCCATCAACTCGCATTCGCCTGAAACAGGGGTGCGTGCATTCGCCAACCCTGTGATCACACAAGGTGCTGTGACCACGGTCTTGCCAAAGCCAGACAAGGGCCCACAGTCCTTGTTTGTGAACGGCACTGAAGTGACCGTCGAGCTCGACCCCATGGACAGCCCATTGGATCGTCGCAACAAAGTGGTGGACGCCATCAACCAACGTCTGGGCCAACATGGCGTCACAGCCAGTGACAACGGCTATGGTGTGTCCCTGTCGGGTGACGGCCGCAACTTGTCGGTGTGGTTTGACAGCAGCGTGGAAGATTTGTCTGCCGCCAGCTTCGGTTTGGACAAAGGTGGCTCGGTGGCCCAGGTCTCGCAAGTGGCTTTGGGCGGCAGCATCACGGCGGGTGACAAAGTCACCATCAAGCTCAACGGTAAGAGCATCACCACTGCGGGCGTCGCAGCAACCGCTGCCGACATGGCAGTGGAGCTGAAGACGGCAATTGAAGCTTCAGGCCTCAAGAACATCGGTGTCGCAATCGTGGGTGACGCTTTGCAGCTCACCTCCAAAGTTCCAGGTACGTCGTTTGATTTGACAGGTGCTTCGGTGAGCCCGCTCACGTCTGATCTGACCATGAAGCTCGAAACCATCACGCCCAACAGCGTGGGTAACAACGATGTCACAGGCATCTTGAACGCGACCAACAAGTCCAGCACAGCCAAAACCTTGTATGGCACCGTGCGCATGATTTCTGACCCAGCCTTATTGCCTAACTTGGTGGCACCCGAAGGTGCGCCACCCTCGGATCGCATGGCCTTGCTCAAGGCTACAGGCAAACCATTCACGGTGTCTGCCGGTATTGATGGTCTGGGTTCTAAGAGTAATTTCTCAGCGCTTGGTTTCCAAGTGGGTAGCTATGGCGGTCAATCTAGCTCGGCCATGGATCCTCCTCGCGTGGGTCGCATGGCGTTCCAAGTGGGTTCCAGTGCCAACCAAGTGATCACGATCGATTTAGCTGACTTTGGCAAAGGTGGTCCGATCACCGGTCAAATCACGGGTGATGCAGATTTGGCAGAAGAAGCTCGCA
>CALKUJ010000040.1 GCA_937996825.1 uncultured Polynucleobacter sp.
CTCTGACAACGGCAAGTTCTTACAAAGTGGTTCTTTGGCGTTCTCTGTGGCATCAGGTGCTGCCAGTTCGTCGGTGGTGACCGCCACATTTACCAACCAAGACAACAAGCAAATTACCATGACCGGTACCTTGCTGACGCAAAACCCTGCGGTGGTCAAGTTTGCCAAAGCAGATGGTTTGAACAGCTCGGTGATCTCTGGTGACTTGAGCTACACCTTGCAAGACTCAGATGGCGCCGCTATCAGTGTCGCTAGCCGCGGTGTGTCCATGAGCGTTGGTGTTGCCGGCAGTATCCCCAATATGCGCGAAGGCGATTTGACGATCAATGGCGTCATCATTGGCCCATCAACGGCTGCGGATGATTTGATGTCACCCCGTAACAACGCCTCTGGCAGTGCGATTGCCAAGGCAGCAGCGATCAACCGCATGGCCGTTGATCAAGGCATTTCGCAAGGTGAGGCGCAGTCCATCACGTTGAGTGGCACCCCCATGCCCGGCACGATCACTGTGGGTGGCGTGAGCGTGGTGTTGACAAATGATGACAACACAGCAGCATTGGCTGCGGCAAAGATTGCTGCTGCGATGCAAGCCAGCCCACTGTATGAACCCAGCACCAACCGCAGCGTTGTGTACGCTGCTGGTTCAGCTGTGATCAGTGTCAATTTCCCGTCTAAAGAAGGCAATGTGTCCAAGCTGGACGTCGTGCCAGGTGCCACGGGCATTGCCAGTGTGGTGAACACGACAACTGAATATGCAGTGAAAACACCAGGCACTGGCGTTTTTGCCAAGGTCAACGAAAACGTGTTGACGGGCCAAGCCATGGTGGGCGGACCTGTGACCAGCGGTGTGGTGTTCGTCAACGGCTATGCGTCTGCCGACATCACGACCATTTTTAACAACTCACAAGCCACGCGTGCCAACGTGGTTCGTGCGATCAACTTGATCAGCGACCGCACGGGTGTGACCGCGATTGATACAGGCTCTGATGCCAAAGGCATCAGCTTGGTAGCACCTGATGGTCGCAACATTGAAGTGCGTTTTGAAACTTCTGACTCAAGCAATGCGATGGTGTTTGGCCAGCGTGTAGGTTTGCGTGAAGGTGTTCAAAGCTCCACGATTTCTTTGGAATCAAAAATTCAAGCCCCAGTGGTGCTGGGTGCCAGTGCGACGGGTGATATCACCCGCGCAGGTTTGGTGAGTGGCAACTTCTCTAAGAATGAATCCATTCTGAATACCCGCTCTCGTGAACCCGTCGCAGCGTCGGTGGCTCAGGTCAGCAGTGTCTTGTTGACCTCCAACCCCACTATAGGAGACACCGCAAGTATTGTCATCAATGGCACAACGTTCACATCGGCCGCCGCTGTTGTCGATGACCAGCCACAAGATGTGGCAGAAGATCTGATTGCGCAAATTAATGCCAAGTCCATCTTGGGTGTCTACGCCACCAAGGGTAAAACTTTGGGTGAGATTTTGTTGACAGCGCGCACGCCTGGCGAGTCATACACCTTGACTGCAGAAGTGAGCTCGAGCGCCACCATCAGTGTTGCAGCGACAGAGGTCACTGCAAACCAAGTGGCAGCTACCAAAAACTTGGGCATGGATGACCTTGAAATCAATGGCATCAAGATTCGCCCTACGACTGCGGACGACGACAAGTTTTCAAACACACTTGTGTCCAGTAGCAACCCATCTGCCAGTGGTTTGGCATTGGCTGCGGCCATCAACGCCAGCACAAGCTTGACAGGTGTCACGGCTGAGGCCAACCCCGCTGTCAGTGAAGGTATCTTCACCAACACCGGTACGCCTGTCAGTGGCAAACAAGAGCTGTGGGTCAACGGTACAAAGATTGAAGTTGATTTTGTTCAGAACGAGACTGGCACAGCACGTCGTGCCAAGGTTGTGGATGCCATCAACGAACGCATTGGTCAACATGGCGTCACCGCCACGGACAACGGCAAAGGCGTGACCCTGTCAACAGATGGTCGCAACTTGTCGGTCTGGCTTGACTCCAGTCAAGATGAACTGACTGCCGCCAACTTCGGTTTGGACAAAGGTGGTGCTATTGCTCAGCAATCGCGTATCAAAGCCGGTGGCTTGGGTGCGACGCCTGGCGAAAAAGCCTCGGTGTACATCAACGGCGTGAAGGTGGAGACAGCTGTCTTGCCAGATGGCGCCACGCCAGTCGAAACTGCTTCAGCCTTGGCTTTGGCCATCAGCGGCACAGCCGGCTTGAAAAATATCAAGGTTGAAGTTGACCCTTCAGATACAGCATCTGTGCTGATCACGTCGACAGTTCCAGGCACTGCATTTGATCTGCGCGGTCCGACCGTCAGCACTGCAGGCACACAAACTTTGCAATTGGGCACGATCACGCCAAATTCACAAGGCAAGACGGATGTTTCTGCGGTGGACATGAGCGCAGCTTATTTGACCAACGTGTTGGGCAGCTCGTCTGCACCTGTGAGTGCGATGGATATCAAAACGGTGTACAGCACTGTCAAATTGACGTCAGATGCACCCGTGTTGCCGGCTTTGCCTGGCGCAGATGGTTTGCCTCCCAACATGATGAACATCACGGGTCGCCCCATTCAAATTCGCAGCGGTGCGGATGGTTTTGGCCCCATGAGTAACTTCTCTGCACTGGGTTTCAACGAAGGCAGCTTCGGTGGCCGTGCCAGCCAAGACATGGATCCGCCACGCGTAGGCCGCATGGCCTTCCAAGTGGGTTCAAGTGCCAACCAAGTCATCACGATTGATTTGGCTGACTTTGGCAAGGGTGGCCCCATCACCGGTCAGATCACAGCGGATGCTGATTTGGCTGAAGATGCGCGCAAAGTGCGAATCAATACCCGTGACGGTGCGACAGCTGTGTTGAACATGCTCGACAGCGCCATGGACAAGGTCAACGCCACACGTGCCACGATGGGCGCGGTGATGAACCGACTTGACCATGTGATCAACAACTTGACCAACGTGTCGATGAACATGTCTGCGTCTCGCAGCCAGATTGAAGATGCTGACTATGCGCAGGCTTCTACCGAGTTGGCGAAGACGCAAATCATGCAACAAGCGGCGACAGCGGTGTTGGCGCAAGCTAACACCAGCCAACAGTCCGTGTTGAAGCTCTTGGGCGGTTAATAGACCCTTTGAGTTGACGCATGAAAGCTGACCCAGGCGCTAAGCCGCCATCCTCCCCATTACCTAAGGGGCCCAATTGCTGGGAGTGTCGCTATATGGCGATCACGTGGGATGTGCGATTGCCTTATGGTTGCAAGCTCATGGGGTTTCGTTCAAAGGTGGTGCCTTCATTAGAGGTACTGCGCACGGACGGGCGCTTTTGTGGCGGTTTTTCGCCCAAGCCTGCCAAGCCAGAAACTGCTAAGGCTCAAAAGGCCTCAAAAAAGCCTGTCGGTAACTCGTCGCAACGTCGAGAAACTGACCCTCGCAGGCCCATTTACCACATTAATTTAATTACTTAGGTGTCAGTTTAGCCTGGCACGGCCTTTGCATAACAGTCTTACCTTTATTTCGGACTGTACTCAAAGT
>CALKUJ010000041.1 GCA_937996825.1 uncultured Polynucleobacter sp.
AGTAGCGCAGAAGTACAAAAATGGTTAAGCGAACAAACCTTATCTGCAACTAAAAGCCCAAAAGTACAAAACTGCCAATCAAGTACAAACAGTCAAGACTTTGAGAAATCAATACAACAAATTAAGAGTTTGATTGAAAGCGGTGACACTTATCAGGTCAATCACACCTACCGCATCCATGGCCAATTAGAGGGCTCTCCTCTCTCAGCTTATGAAGCTCTACGTAAAAAGCAACCTGGTCCTTATGGTGCATACATAGAGAGTGTCCATGGATGGATCCTGTCATGCTCACCAGAATGGTTCTTACAGAAACAAGGGCCAGTGCTAACCACTAAACCAATGAAAGGCACCGCCAAGGTTGGTGAGGTTAGCTCTGATGAATTAAAAAATGACTCTAAGAATCGTGCAGAAAATTTAATGATTGTTGATTTACTCAGAAATGACTTAGGGAAAATATCCATCCCAGGCTCTGTCAAAGTACCGGAACTATTTGAAGTGAATCAACACGGTGATGTATTACAAATGACATCCACCATCAGTTCTATTTGTAAAAGTAATTTAAGTATCAAAGAATTGCTCACTGCCATCTTTCCATGCGGCTCCGTAACTGGCGCACCCAAAAAGAGAACCATGGAAATTATTCAAGACCTAGAAAATGAACCTAGGGGATTGTATTGTGGCGCCATCGCCTGGTTCGACCCCAGCGACTCAGAAGAAATACTGGGTAATTTGGGGATGAGTGTAGTCATCAGAACACTCGAAGTGAATCAAGATCAATCCTTCACCATGGGAGTTGGTGGTGGCATCACAATTGATTCTGATCCTGCAGATGAGTGGCATGAGTGTCAAACAAAGGCAGCTTTTTTATACTCTTTATCTAAATCTGATGAGCCAATAGGTTTGTTTGAAACAGTACGCATTGAAAATGCTAAAGCAACTCATCTCGACTTGCACATGGCACGATTAGAAAAGTCAGCTCGGCACTTAAATATTCCATTCAATAAAAAGTTGTTTTCTAGGGGTGTTGATGA
>CALKUJ010000042.1 GCA_937996825.1 uncultured Polynucleobacter sp.
CTCCGTAAACCAACTTCTGTTTGTCGGCTTCGGCCAATTCCGAGTTGGGTGCCGGCGTTGGGTCCATAAGAGGCGGTGTTGGGGGTAACAAATTGTTCAACGCCATGGCCATGAGAGGCATAAGCCATCATTCCCTTCACTTGGGTTGAGACGCCCACCCAAGGCACGTTAATACTGCCTGTGAATTGCTTGGCATTGGGGTACAAGTCCGGATAAGGATATTGCACAGTCTGATCTGTGTGTTCATTTTGCACACTGCTTCGGTTGTAGGACACGTTTCGTAAGCCGGCCCAAACAGAAGTGGTGTCAGACAGTTGTACGCGATCTTTAATGCTCAACTCGGTGCTGTATTCGCTGCGGTTTGTGTTGGGCGTGACGTATTTGGGACTGGCCGAGCTATTGAAAGGTGCGAAGACGGAGCCAGGCGTATTGTTATAGTTGTAAGACTGCATGGGGGGCATGCGGTCAAGTTGGCGTTGGCGCATCAAGCTCAACTTCACGTTGTGTTCTAGGCCTCCCAGCAGGGTGTGGCCTTGCACCTCGGTTTGGATGACGTCGTTGCTGCGGTGTTCGTTTTCGCTGCGGTAGTCGTGAATTTGGAAATCACCTTTGGGCGAAAGACAAAAGCTATCCAGCTGAGGGTTTGGCTGAGTGTTGTGGCACCCTGATGCGTAGGTCAGTCTGTCATCCGCACGAAGACGTTGCATGCCGAGTTGTGTATTCCACATTCAGCCATTGCTGAGTTGGTGTTTCAAGCGAACAGTACTGGTGAGTCCGTCAAAAACGCCTGGTTGTGAGTTGGGTTGTCGCGTGATGTTGCGCGTGCCATCGACAGTCGCAGGTAAAACCAAAACTCGGTTGGGATCGTTGGGTCCAGCAGAGGATAACAAGCTCTCAAAGTTCACCCCAATTTGTTCGTGGTGACTTTGCTCAAATTCCCACTCGAGGCGGTTGCTGCTGTTAATTCGCCAATCCATGGCCATGGCCACCAAATTGCGGCGACCCTTGGTGTCGCGAATATACGGGTTGAGGTCTTCATGCGCCACATTGAAGCGATAGCCAAAGTCGGCACCTTCACCAAAGCGCCCGCCTAAGTCAGATGCTACCAAGCGGTTATTGCCTGGACCGTAGCTCAGTGTGCCATCTCGAATGATTTTGTCTGGGGCGTTTGGGGCGCGTTTGACCACGTAATTGACCAACCCGCCAGGGGCACTCGTGCCGGATTGAATGCCGCTGGTGCCCTTGAGCAACTCGATGCGCTCTTTGTTATCCATCGCAATGATGGTTTCTGCCGAAATAGGCAAGTCTTCTCGGCGATAGTTATAGCGGTTGTCCAGTGCATAGCCGCGCACGCTGAGTTTGTCCCAATAGGCGGGGAGGTTGTAGCTGTCACTCACCGATGCGTCTAAGCGCAATGCGTCAGTGATTCTTTGCGCGCCAATGTCACGCAATGTGGCATGTTCGATGGCGCTGACACTGATGGGGAGTTCTTGCCAAGGCACACCATCAAAGCCCGAAATCCGAACAGGTGGCCCAGCAGTGATGGTGATTTCACTAGGGTTATGTTCAGCCCAAGCGGTGGAGGTGAGAGCAATACAGAGTGCAACAGCACTTTGTACGCGTGACACTTGCCAAAACTTAGACTTCCGATTCATGCATCTAACTTTACTTGAACATCAGAGGCGGAATTGGACGCTTGCCCTTAAAGTGCGTGGAGCGCCGGGGTATAGGTAGTAGTGGTCATACTGCTTGGGTGACTCACGCCAGTAATGTTTATTGGTAATGTTGTCGACGGCAACAGTCCAAGTAGATGCCACATTGTTTACTTTTGTATCGTAGTGGGCCGTGGCATCAAGTGTGGTCCACGCTGGAAGCTGAATATTTCCATTGTTTGCCTCTGTCACGCCTCGTTTGCCTTCATGTGACAGGCGTATGCCAGTACGTAGACCTGGCATGCTGCTGTAACGGTATTCAGCCATTGCACGCAACACGTAGTCCGGAACGTTTAATGGACGTTGCCCATTGAGGGTGGGGTCAATTGACGAGTTTTGTCGCTTGGCATCAATCCATGTCAAACCGCTACCCAGCTTCCAGTTTTGTATGGCGGTACTGCCGCTGATCTCTAGACCTCGATGGTGATTTTCACCATCGATTTGACGGGTGACCAGATTACCCGCTGCCGGTGCGTCAGCAGCTGCAGGGCGAGTGATATCAAATGCGGTCAGCTGCCATGTTTGGTTGGCCGTTTGCCCTTTGATGCCGACTTCGTATTGATGGCTGCGCATCACGGGCAGTGCTTGTCCCGCATTGGCATAAGTGCTCGTTTTGTTAGGCGTGATTTCGGTTTCGATGCCTTGGCCGTAGCTGGCATAAGCCGTGGTAATTGTGTTGATTGCGTGGCTCAGTGCTATCCATGGTGTGGTGACATTGCGCTGGTCTTGCACTGGTCGAGTGCCATCTGTTCTGACACTTTGACGGTTCATTTGAATGAGGCGCAAGCCTAGCCAAGCAGAGGTTTGTGTACTCAGATGGACACGATCTTTTACGCCCAACTCTGTGGTGTAGTCAGTTCGATTTGTATTCAAGTCGAGTGGCGTACTCGCTGGTGAGCTGCTGCTAGAACCGTCTATGTTGCCTGAGCCTGCATAGTTGTAGGCTTGTTTGGGCGATAAACGGTTGAGTTGGCGATAGCGCATCGCTGTGAATGCGAGATCATGTTTGAGTCCTGTGATGTTGACGCTCCCGTTGAGCTCAGTTTGCAGTCCTTCAGTTGTACGGCGTTCGTTTTCGCTTCGATAGTCGTAGAGATCAAAATTACCGTTGCTGCAATAGCGGTCGTAAACACCTTCAGCATCGCATCCAAAAGCAAAGCTTAAACGGTCATCCATTCGCAAGCGTTGAGTGCCGTATTGAGTTGTCCAAAGCCAACCGCTGTCGAGGTTGTGTTTCAGTCGAACGCTACTTGTGAATGCATCAAATACGCCAGGTTGAGACCATGGTTGGTAACTGAAATTTTTTGTGCCATCAACGGTTGGCGGAAGGCTTCTGCCTAGAAGACTGTAGCCATTAACGCCTATCTGCTCACGGCGGCTTTGCTCAAACTCCCATTCCACTTTGGTGTTTACATCTAAGCGCCAATCCATTGCCAATGCGACTAAGTCGCGATGGCCTTTTGCATTTTTGATATAGGGATCGAGTTCTTCATGGGCCACGTTGAAGCGGTAGCCAAATTCAGCCGTATTACCAAATCGGCCACCTAAGTCGGCTCCGGCC
>CALKUJ010000043.1 GCA_937996825.1 uncultured Polynucleobacter sp.
ATGGGGTGAGGTTTGTATTTTTTTAAGATTGTTTTGAAGCAATCATAAGAAATGACAAAGACATTTATTGTCTTCTCTGATTTGTAATCTATGGATTCCAAATTCTTTAGGTGAAGACATGTCAACCGATGATGTTCAAGAGCAAATCATTCCCATCTACGCCGATGACACTGAAATCGGCATTCAGCTTGAGTACGACTATGTGTCCTCAAAGTTTGGTGCGTACGGCGAGGGGTGGACATTAGTCAAGCAACGCGTGAAAGGCGTTGAGCAATCTGACGGATCTGAGTTAATGCTTGACACACTTTTTATTCGTCTTGCAGATGGATCAGAGCGAGCGATCAACTTTGACATTACATCCTTCTACGGTAAGTGATGGTAGGTAAAGACAAATATTGAAGACAGTTATTGTCTTCATAAGCGGGTAGTCTATAGGCTTTCAAGGAGAGGTTATGGCAACAAAGCGTGTCGGTGATTTGGTTTCTCGTTCTTATGGTGTAGCAGCGAATCTGATGTGGGAGTACTACGTTGCCAATAAGGCAATACTCAAATCAGACATACGCGAATATCGCGAATTTATTGTGCAAGAGCTAATGGCTGGCAAGAACGTGGAAGAGGTTTTTGCTCCATTTGTCCTGCCGATTGATGTCATCAATGCCATGCTTAAGCAAGCGCAAAAGTTAAATAAAGCTAAGTAAGCAAAAACGCCTGCAGTTCTTTAGCTGCAGGCATTGACTTGAATAAAGTTTTCCATATGTACAGATATCTAAAACAAATCATCTGGTGCATTGCACTGTGCTTGTTGGGCGGTATTGCACACGCAGCAACCACAAGTGAAAACCCGCACGAAGCATTTCGTATTACCAAGGTTCATTCGTCAAATATTGCACTCACGCTGATCACGAGCAAAAACGTTCAAGCAACGTGTGACGCTGAGAGTAAAAAGCGAGGTCTAGGAGGCTTCTTGGAGTCAGTGGAGGCGTGTTCGTTCTGGGATCGAAGTGCGTTGAACAACAAGTGCACGATTGTTTTGCCTGAGGTAACCAACTTCCACACGATCGGTCATGAGATGCGGCATTGCTTCCAGGGTAATTGGCACAAGTAAGTTGAACTCGTGTGCTCTAAAAAATTTTATTAAAGACGAATAAATTCCTCATAAAGCGAAACAATTCTTTCTATCAAATCAAAGGATTGTTATGCGCACAGATATGCACAAAGTCATTGTTGAGCGTCCTCGTGTGGCGCACTACGGTTCATGGGTGCCAGCTGATGCGCTGAAGCGAACACGTAATGTCTATCGTCGAGCCAAGCAATTTAAGTTGCTAGATGACAACGATGTGGCTGATGATTTCTGTGGCAATAAGTTGCCCATGAAAAGCAAGCAGCTTGGGTATCGCGTCAAGATGTTCAATGAAAACTTGAAGCCACTGTGGCGTTTTCTTGCAAAACGTGTGGGACAGCCTTGGGATCAGGTGTATTCGGAGATTTGCCAATCTCTCAAAGGAAGTCCCACTTTGAAGCAGCACGTTTTGTTGCATGTTTCATTTGATGTGCAGGTTCATACGGTGATGGGTCAACATGATCGCGTGCTGAGCGGTGATGGCTTTCAAAGCTTTTGTGATACAGGTCGCACTTTCTATGTGCATCCCCATACGCGGATTTTGTGTCGCTGAACTCGTTAGGTGGCTAGGCCGAGTCTTGACAATTTTTTACAGGAGCAAATATGAAAACTTCATGGGTGATGTTAGCCGCTGTGCTGACTTTGGTTGGATGCTCATCGACTAAAAATAAAGCGGAGCAACCAAATTCGGTCTCTGAAGCTATTGGGTCACAAAAATTGAGCTCTAACTTTAAACGTCAGGGCGTCAAACTCGAATGGGAGTGCAGTTGGGGAACTGGGTGGGTCGAGACCACTTGTTCCAAAGGAGCCATCAAGGCCATTGAGGTGACGGCTTATGCCCCATCTTTTGGTAATAGTGAAGCCAACCGTGAGGTTGCATTTGGCGTGGCGCATGACATGGCCTTAGTCAAGCTCAATCGATTTCTCAATGATGAGGTGACCTCAAGCCGAGTCATGAAGACGCT
>CALKUJ010000044.1 GCA_937996825.1 uncultured Polynucleobacter sp.
GAATCAAGTAGCGATTCTGGCAAGCTAACTCTGGACAGACGATCATCATCTTCATCGCTGAATTGATTATTTTTTGATCCGCCAAGGCTGCGATGGGAGAGTTGCTCCAAAGGTTCTTTATCTAAAAGACTGGTTTCAGACTCATAATTGATCAGCGGGTTTTGCTCAGCTGCTTGAATCAGCTCCTGCTCAAGCTCCATCGCCGAAAGCTGCAAAAGCTTGATGGATTGTTGCAGTTGAGGTGTCAGGGCCAGATTTTGTGAGAATCTGAGCTGTAGAGATGCTTTCATGTTACGGTCATTTTAGACCGCTGTTGCTGAATTGGTACGTTTTTTGCTTTAAAAAATTACATGCGGAAGTTTTCACCGAGATAGACTTTTCTGACTGCCTCGTTATCAATGATGGCAGATGGTTTGCCCGAGGCCAACACCTTACCTTCGCTGATGATGTAGGCATGATCGCAAATACCCAAAGTTTCTCGAACATTGTGATCGGTGATGAGCACGCCAATTTGCCGGTCTTTTAAAAATCTCACAATTCTTTGAATTTCACCAACTGCAATTGGATCAACACCAGCAAATGGCTCATCTAGCAAAATAAATTTTGGTTGTGATGCCAGTGCTCTGGCAATTTCCACTCTTCTGCGCTCGCCACCAGACAATGACATTGCTGGGTTGCTGCGCAGGTGAGAAATTTGTAATTCTTGTAGCAGTGAATCTAATCTATTTTTAATTTCTTTTTTGCCCAGTGGCTTGCCGTCTTCTTCTTGAAGTTCTAAAACAGCTTGAATATTTTCTTCAACGGTCAGCTTTCTAAATACAGACGCCTCCTGGGGTAAATAAGACAGGCCTAACTTGGCACGCTCATGAATCGGTAAATGTGTGATGACTTGACCGTTGAGGGTGATTTCTCCGCCATCGAGTGGTACAAGCCCAACAATCATGTAAAAGGAAGTTGTTTTACCTGCGCCGTTGGGACCTAATAAGCCAACCACTTCACCACTTTTCACTTCTACGCCTACTTCAGTAACAACGGTTCTTGAACCATATTTTTTTTGCAGACCAACAGCCGTTAGTGTGGATTGATGAGCGCTCATTATTTTGAAGGTCCTGTTAATTCTTTTCTTCTCGGTGATAAGGTGGATTTCACTGATGCATTAGATACCACATTATATTTTTCAGTATTTCCATCATAATGAATTTTGTCACCATTCAATTGATCGGTGACTCTTGTGCCGGAAATTTGGTTCATGCGGGCTTGTTTGTGAAGGATAGCAATTTCTGTTTTTCCATCATATTCAATCCACTCAGCAAAACCTTCAATAAAGTCGTTCAAACCTGTATCTCTTTTTTGTCGAAGACTGGCTAGCTGGCCTGGCTTAGCGAAAATGGTGACATATTGATAGCCTTCTGGATCAATTTTTACTTCAGCTTTTTCACCCTTGATGATTAGTGAGCCTTTGATCAAGAGAACGTTTCGTTCAAGAAAATAGATTTGCTTTACATCATCGAATTGAGCCTTGTCAGAGCTTAAAGCGATGGGCTTATCTTTATCGGCTTTTTCTGCGTGTGCAGAAATTCCAAACAAGCCCAAGGCAATGGACAAGCTGAACAAATGAGCAGCTAAGCGAAATCTCACGGAGTATTGCCCTTGGATTCTGATTCAATGCGCCCTTTGACCTGACCAATCATGGTGAGTTTTTGGTGAACATTATCAAAAACAGCGCCTTCTTGAGATGTCATGATTGATAGACCTTGCTCTAAATTCACTGGACGATTTGTTTTAACGATGTCCTCATTCATGAGGACAGTGAATTTACTTGAACTCATCAGTAGTCTTGCACTGCCAGCTTGAGTGGGAGTAGCTGGCTGCGCAGGGCGAGTAAGACTTG
This sequence comes from uncultured Polynucleobacter sp., assembly GCA_937996825.1. Classification (GTDB taxonomy): domain Bacteria; phylum Pseudomonadota; class Gammaproteobacteria; order Burkholderiales; family Burkholderiaceae; genus Polynucleobacter. Next base: position 1,892 of record CALKUJ010000044.1, read on the forward strand.
CGTTACCGACCAAGTCTAATACTGTCATATCCCCATCTAAAAACCCTTTATCTGCTTTGACGGTGATGGGCGGCTTGGTGGCATGAAATCTTCTTGCAATCGGCCAATCGATTTCTGAGCTAGCGTCATCTTCATAGTGGGTTAGTTTTTGACCAACCACGCGAAATTTTGTATTACCTTCTGGCCCCAAGGTATTAACAACAATACCATCCATGATGTAGTCGGGAACGTGACGCTTTTGCTTTTCGGTATCTAAATTAGGTTCATTCATCTGAACCATCCAATAAGTACCCAAGGTCAAGATTGCCATTAACAACATTGGCAAAAACTTTAAAACCTGAGCCATGATTCCCATTTTTTATAAGGACTCTTGAAGTAAACGTTGATAGTTGTCTTGAGCCACCAATATCATGTCGCAAACTTCACGAACCGCACCAGCGCCACCCGAACGCTTTGTTACAAAGTGCACGCGTTTTTTAACTTCGTCATGGGCTTGCGCAGGACATGCTGCAAAATGAACTTTTGGTAGTACTGACAGATCTGGCCAGTCATCACCCATTGCAGCACAATCTGCAAGGGTTAACTTGGTTTGCTCTAACAACACTTGCAAGGCTTTGAATTTCTCAGAAACGCCCATCTGCACATGTTTGATACCGAGCTCTTTTGCGCGACCTTCGACCATCAAAGAATTACGTCCTGTGATGATTGCAACAATCACACCTGTTGACTGCAGGAGTTTGATGCCGTGACCATCCAAGCTATCAAAAATCTTGAGAGCTTCTTTGCCATCTTGACCAATCAGTAAGCTGCCATCAGTTAAAACACCATCAACATCTAAAACCAGAAGTTTGACGTTCGCAGCACGATCAAGTGCTTGAGGATGTTCTGTGTATGGATTGGTGACCATTGGACTGAATGCATTAGACATATTAAATAACCTGTGCTGCAAAAAGATCATGAAGGTTGAGGGCGCCAAGCAACACACCTTCAGCATCTACAACCACGAGTTGATTGATGCGATGACGCTCCATCATTTCAACAGCTTCGGCCGCCAATAGATCAGGAGAAATTGTTCTTGGATTTGGTGTCATGGCATCTTTTAAAGATGTGCCTTGAAACTGAATATTCTTTTCAATCAAGCGACGCAAATCACCATCTGTGAATATGCCAAGAACTTTTTGAGAGTCATCAACCACCACAGTCATCCCCATTCGTTTAGAGGTGATTTCTAATAAAGCGTCTGTGATACTGGCTTTGATGTTTGTGCGAGGAGCTTCTGCGCCACCTCTCATCACATCACGCACGTGGGTGAGTAGCTTTCTTCCTAGATTGCCACCTGGGTGTGAGCGAGCAAAATCTTCCGGCTTAAATCCTCTGGCATCAAGTAATGCAACTGCTAAAGCATCGCCCATGGCCAATGCAGCGGTGGTACTTGCGGTAGGTGCCAAGTTAAGAGGGCAAGCTTCTTTTTCTACAGACACATTGATGTGCGAATCTGCTAAAGATGCCAATGATGATTCTGGATTGCCTGTCAGTGCAATGAGTTTGGCGCCAGTTCTTTTAATGATGGGAACGATTGCGGTCAGTTCACTGGTTTCACCAGAATTTGAAAATGCCACAAAGACATCATGTTGCGTGACCATGCCTAAATCACCATGGCTTGCCTCAGCTGGGTGAACAAAAAAGGCTGGTGAACCAGTCGAAGCAAAAGTTGCTGCAATTTTTCTACCTATATGGCCAGATTTACCAATTCCGGAAACAACAATCCGACCTTTGCAAGCTAAAAGTAGCTCAATCGCATAGGCAAATTTTTCAGCATTTTTTTGCGTGAGATTTTTTTGAAGCGTCAAAATAGCTTCGGCTTCAATGGTCAAAGTTTCTCTAGCCAAATCAATGGCTCGCTGGTTTTGTGCAGAAGTTTGATGAGTCATGGCTAGAGTATATGTCTTTAGGCTTATTTCAATAAGGGGGCAAGGTATTTCCCAGTGTAGCTTTTTGCTACTTTAGCAACTTTTTCTGGGGTGCCAACCGCAATGATTTCGCCACCGCCACCGCCACCTTCTGGCCCCAAATCAATGATCCAGTCAGCCGTCTTGATGACATCCAAGTTATGTTCAATGATAACAATGGTATTGCCATGCTTTTTCAGGGTATGAATAACCTTGAGTAAGAGCTGAATATCATGGAAATGAAGACCAGTGGTTGGTTCATCCAAGATGTACAAAGTTCTACCAGTATCTCGTTTGGAAAGTTCCAAAGACAGCTTCACTCGCTGAGCTTCACCTCCCGATAAGGTGGTGGCACTTTGTCCTAGTTTGACGTAACCCAAACCAACATCGAGCAAAGTTTTCAGTTTTCTTTTGACTGTTGGCACTGCCTCAAAGAATTCGTGAGCCTGCTCAATTGTCATTGATAAAACTTCATGAATATTTTTGCCTTTATAGCGAATATCCAAAGTTTCGCGGTTGTAACGTTTACCGTGACACACATCACAAGGGACATAAACGTCTGGCAAAAAATGCATTTCAACTTTTAAAACGCCATCGCCTTCACAGGTTTCGCAACGACCACCTTTGACGTTAAATGAAAATCTTCCAGCTTCGTAGCCACGCTCACGAGCAGCTGGTACTCCAGCAAACAGTTCTCTGATTGGTGTGAAGAGGCCGGTATAAGTTGCTGGGTTTGATCTGGGTGTTCTACCAATCGGAGATTGATCAACGTTGATCACCTTGTCGAAGTGCTCAAGCCCAATAATTTCTTTATGCTGCGCAGGCTCTGCGCTAGAGCCGTAGAGGTGTTGAGCAACGGCATGGTGAAGGGTGTCGTTGATCAGGGTGGATTTACCTGAGCCAGACACTCCAGTCACACAGGTTAATAATCCCAGCGGGATTTCAACATCAACATTTTTGAGATTATTTCCTGTGGCGCCTAATATCTTTAGAGAGTGCTCACCTGCTGGAGTTCTATTTTTAGGAACCTGAATAGCTTCTTTGCCAGAAAGGTAAGCGCCTGTTAAAGAATTTGAATTTTTTTCAATTTCTTTTGGAGTGCCTTCTGCAATGATTTTTCCGCCGTGCTCTCCAGCGCCTGGACCAATATCAATGACGTGGTCAGAAGCTCTGATCATGTCTTCATCATGTTCCACCACTAAGACTGAATTTCCTAAATCACGAAGATGCTTGAGTGTGCCAATGAGTCGATCGTTATCACGTTGATGAAGACCAATCGATGGTTCATCCAATACATACATCACACCAGTCAGTCCAGAACCAATCTGAGAGGCCAATCGAATACGCTGAGCCTCTCCCCCAGAAAGCGTGTCTGCACTTCTATCTAAGGACAAGTAATTCAAGCCAACGTCATTGAGGAAGCTGAGACGCGCCCCAATTTCAGCGATGATTTTTCCTGCGATTTCTTTTTTAGCGCCCTTTAACTCTAGGGATAAAAAGTAGTCGCGCGCTTGACCAAGAGGTAAGTTACTCACCTCATAGATTGCACGAGCTTGTTTTCCATCACCCACTTTGACATTTCTAGCCTCAGTTCTTAAGCGTGTACCTTCGCAACTTGGGCAGGGTTTGTTATTTTGATATTTTGCGAGTTCTTCTCTCACAGTGGGAGAGTCAGTTTCTCTGTAGCGTCGTTCAAAGTTAGCCACAATGCCTTCGAAGGCGTGCTCTCGAATGACAACCTTGCCTTTTTCATTTAGGTACTCAAATGGAATGTCTTGATTATTAGATCCAAACAAGAGTAGTTCTTGAGCTTTTTTAGGTAACTCTTCGAATGGTGCTTCTAAGTCAAACTTAGCATGCTTGGCAAGATTCTGAAGCAATCTAAAGTAGAACTGATTGCGGCGATCCCATCCTTTGATGGCACCTGATGCAAGTGATAACTCAGGATGAGCGACCACACGCTTAGGGTCAAAAAAGCTGATGTGACCCAAGCCGTCGCAACTAGGACATGCGCCCATTGGGTTGTTGAATGAAAACAATCTGGGCTCTAATTCTTGCAAAGAGTAAGAGCAAATCGGACAAGCGAACTTGCTTGAGAACAACTGCTCTTTATCTGTGTCCATTTCAAGTGCGATAGCTCTGCCATCAGCTAAGCGCAGAGCTGTTTCAAAAGACTCAGCAAGACGTTGTTGAATATCGGCTTTTATCTTGATTCGGTCGACGACCACATCAATGGTGTGTTTTTCGTTTTTGACTAACTTCGGTAACTCATCGACTTCGTAAATTTTTGCTTTGTTATGCAAAGCGGTGCCACCACCTGAGCGAATTCGAAAACGTACAAAACCTTGTGCTTGTAAATCTTCAAATAGATCGAGGTGCTCACCTTTTCTTTCACTCACAACCGGCGCCAAGATCATTAACTTGGTGTCTTCAGGTTTTGACATGACGGCGTCAACCATTTGCGAAACACTTTGAGCTTCAAGAGGTAGTTGATGCTCTGGGCAATGCGGCGTTCCAGCGCGAGCAAAAAGCAAGCGCAAATAATCATGAATTTCAGTCACAGTGCCAACAGTCGAGCGCGGGTTATGACTGGTAGCTTTTTGCTCAATAGAAATGGCAGGGGATAAACCTTCGATAGAGTCCACGTCTGGCTTTTCCATCAACTGTAAAAATTGACGAGCATAAGCAGACAAAGATTCGACGTAACGTCGCTGTCCTTCAGCGTAAAGAGTATCGAAGGCCAAAGAACTTTTGCCCGAGCCAGAGAGACCAGTTAATACAACTAGCTGGTTTCTGGGTATATCGAGATTGATGTTTTTAAGGTTGTGGGTGCGAGCACCCCTAATTTTTATCGTATCCATGATTTTTCTCTGCGTAACCAGTTAATATA
>CALKUJ010000045.1 GCA_937996825.1 uncultured Polynucleobacter sp.
GGTGTTGGTATTGATCACTGACATGATGTTTCTCCTAAAAAGTGCATCACTGAGGGTTTGGTTAAGAACTCAAGAAATTGTTCTCTTGATGGCTGATGATTCGTCAGTCCGCTCATTTACTTTAGAGAGACTGTGTAAATAATTTCAAAAATTAAGTCAGTTCGTTGTGCAGCAACCCCTTAAAGGCTTCAATGCTGTGTGCAATGCGCACCACGACTTCATTGGGAATTTGTCGCACCACCTCACCGGTATCTGCGTTTTTCACAAGAACTACGGGGCCACCGACTTGGTCGTCAATATGAAAGTTCAAGTTACGGCCACCATCTCGCATGCTGTCGTTGAGCTTTTGAATGGAGTCTTTTAAGTTGGCTCGCATTGCATCGACATCCACTTTGATCTCGACCGGCTTTCGCTCTTGAACCTTGGGCTGCGAAGCAACAGGATCAACAACAGGCGCACTGCGCACTGCAACAGGGCTGCTGATCAGCGCCTGCGCTTTGCTAGAAACTTCTGTGACCATATAAACCTTCCTTTCGACTTGCCAAATGCGGCAAGGACAACGTGTAAAGACGCTGATCGGAAGATGCGCGAATAACTTTAGAGCCGAGCTCTAAATATTTTGAAAAAAATTGAAAAACCTAAGAAAGTAAATTCTTATGAATTACTTTTAACCACTTTTACCTGTCAAGCTGGCCATCATGCCGTCAAAGGTCGACTTCAGGCTGCTCTTCTGCGTATTAATGTTGCCCACCAAACTGTCCATCGACGAGAACTGCTTTTGATAACGCAACAGCAAACCATCCATGCGGGTTTGGAGCTTCGTGAGATCGGCTTGGTATTTGGTGTTTTGCGTGGTCGCTGATTCGCTTTGCGTCAGCAGTGGGCCCGTCTTGCTGAGCAAGGTGCTAATTTTGACGAAAGCGTCACCCGCAATACCCGCGGGTGCTGTGGTGTAGGCGGTCACGCCATTTTGGTTACCCGTGAAGGTTTTCACCACATCGCTGTAGTTGCTTGCCAGGACAGCATCGAACTTGGTTTCATCCAAGGCCATGACGCCCGTTTGGTCAATCGACAAACCCATTTGCCACAATGAACCCACGGAGGTACCTGGGGTCGAGGATGGGCTCATCATGATGCTGCGCAGCTGCGCTTTCAACGAACGAGTGGTGGAGTCGCCCACCAAAGTTTTGCCGTAGGTGTCCAGTGTGGACTTGGGGTCAGACACTTCTTTAAAGATCGTGACGGCATCGTTGTAAGCCGTGACCAACGCTTTGATTTTTGTCTTGATGCTGCTTGTGTCTCGGGTTAAATCAACCGATGCGGCGCTGCTGGTGGGGGTTTTCAAGTTCAGTGTCAAACCCGGCACCACGTCAGACACGGTGTTGTTCGAGCGGGTGTAGGAGACCCCATCAACTTTGACGATGGCGTCTGTTGCGGTTTGGCGTGCTGGGTTGGTGTTGGAAAAAGTTAACCCCGGAGAACCAGAGCCAGCACCATAACTGGTGGACAAGGTAAACGCCCCTGCAGTACCCAAAGGTCCCGTCAAAATCAACTGGTAAGGATTGCCTGAACCATCACCCGTGTTCACCAATTGGGCCGTAACCCCTGCAGCAGACGCGTTGATCGCGTCCACGATGTCTTGGGGCGTGTCTTTGCCTGCAGCCAATTGAATGTTGGCAGTTGCTGCAGAAACGGCCATGCTGCTCGGAGAGACGGCATCCGATGTGACCGTGAAGCGCAGTGTGGCAATGCCCTGATCGGCTTGGGCATTGAAGCCACTTAAATTTCCAGAGAAGGTGCCAGTGGCAGGATTTGCGGGTGTCGTGCCGCTGGCAGCCAGGCCTGCAAACGCTGCGGCTACTTGTGTGCCTGTCATGACGCCAGTGGCTGTGAAGGTTAGCCCAGCTACGCTGACGGACTGGCCTGCCTTTAAATCTTTGAACGTGATCGTGCTGTAACCCAGCGCACCCGGATCGCCTTGCGTGGTGGTGACATTGGGGCTTAAGGCCGCATCGGTTTGCACGTCAATGTCTTGCACGTTGGCGCCTGCCGTTGTCGACGTGAAGACCAAGCTGCTCCCCGTGCTGCTGACATCTGCATTGAAGCCGTTCAAATTACCCACAAACACACCTGTGGCGGGTGATGCTGGCGTGTTTGGATTGGCCGACAGTCCTGCAAACTCAGCCGCCACTTCGGCTGCGGTCATATCGGCGGCAGCGATGAAGGTTAAGCCCGCAACGGTGACAGATTCACCCGTCAGCAAGTCTTGAAATTGAACCGTCGACGTTTCATTTCTCGGCGCAATGGTGGCCGTGTTGACTTTCGTCGGCGCGATGGCCGAGGTAGGTCCAACGGCAATTGACAAAGACATGGCAGCACTGCCATTCAAATGCACAGACCCACTGGTAAAACCATTGCTCACGTCGCGTTGCGCTTTGGCGATTTGCGTGACCTCCACTGCGTGGCTGCCTTCGGCGGCCGCAGCACTGGTGGTAATGTTGAAAGCCGATGGATTGGAATTGGTAGCGGTGATAGCGTTGAAACTATTTTGATCTTTGAGATCCGTCATCGCCGTTTTGACGCCGTTTAAAACAAACGACAACGCAGCGTAGCCTGAAATACGCGACTCATTTTTGGTGATCTTGGTATTGATGGCCTGCTCTTTGGGGAGGCGCTCAGCATCCACCAAGTTTTGAGCCAGTGAGGCCACGTCCACACCTGAACCCGCCCCCAAAGAAGTGATCAATTTCTGCGCATTCGCTTTGTTTGTAGCTGCAGCAGCCGCGGCATTAGATGCCGCTGAACTTGACAGTGCGGCAGCGGTTGATGAGCTCAATGCAGTGGTGGCCATTTTTATTATTCCGTCTAAGTGGTCGGCTCAGTAGATAAAAACTTGAGCTAATTAATTCATATATTTGAACAAGCTCAATTGCGATATCTTGGCAAAGCTGCTTTGGGCAGCCTCCAAAGCCAATTGATCTTTGTTCATTTTGGTGATGGCCGTGGTGTAGTCCAAGTCTTCCACATCTGAGCGCGTCGTTTTGAGTTGCAACACGATCTGGTCAAGTACGGTGTTTTGCATATCAACAACTGTGAGGTCTGAGCCAACTTGACCCAAACCTTCACTGATGCCGTTTTGCAAGGTATCGATCTCAGCAATGCCGCGCTGCATGCTGGGGTGATCGCCCGCTTTCACGGCGGCAACCAAGTCATCGAGCGACTGAAAGAAATCTACACCGACCTTGCCGCCTTTTCCGTCGTCGCGCACCACACGGGTGTACACGTCTGAGCCGGGCATATTGAGATTCATGCGACGGCTATCACCTACATTGACCTTCATACGCGCTTGATCGCCTTGGTACAAAACATGGCCCGTGGCGTCTTTGCTAAACGCAGGCACGCCCGTGCGGCTACCCGAGAACAAATAGTTGCCATTGCTGTCTTGGCTATTGGCCAAACTGAGCACTTGGTCTTTGAGGTTGCTCAACTCAAGCGCCACACTTTGGCGGTCTTGCACACTAAGGGTGTCGTTGGCCGCTTGCGCCGCCAATTCTTTGATGCGGTACATCACATCACTGGTATTTTTAAGTGCCGTTTCTTCCGCTGTCAACCGCACGTTGACAGCTTTGAGTGTGTCTTGATAACCAATTTGGCGGCTAAGTTCAGACTCTAAACGCGTGACAAGCGCGGCCTTGTCGGGCGCATCGCTAGGTTTAACGATTTGTTTACCTGTCGAGAGTTGCTCTTGCGTTTTTGATAACTCACCTTGCACATTACCTAACTGTGTGGTGGCACGATCAAAGTAGAGACCTGTTGAAATTTTCATATTTTTTTACCTCGCTCAACGGATATTCACAATGGAATCAAACAGCTGACCCGAGGTCTGCAAGACCTTGGCGCACGCTTGATAGGCCTGTTGGTAACGAATCAAAGCAGCAGCTTCATCGTCCAAGTTGACCCCCGACACTTTGTCGCGCGCCGCAATAGCTTGGTCATTCACCACGGTCAACGCTTGTTGGGTGATCGTGGCTTGCTGAGCCAAGTTACCCACGCTGTTGATTTGGTCGATGTAGGTATTGGCAATAGTTTTGCCAGCAGTGACAGGTTTCTTATTCAGGTCCACCATGTCCAGCATGTTGACGTTGTTGCCCAAACCATCAAAGTTACCGTCAATCTTGTAGCTATCGCCTACTGAGGCAGCATGACTGAGTTTGATTTGTAGGCCTTCAAAGTCAATCACAGGTTCTAGAACGGTAGGGTCGTAGTGACGATCGGCCAACTCCGTCCCAGTTCTGGTGTCGATGATGCTGTAGCGATCAGCAGCTGTGAACTTGACACTGAGCGACTGGCTGCGCAAACTGTCACGCACGTTATCAGGCGCACCCTCAAAGCCTACAGCGACATTGGCAGCCCCCTTGCCAGTAACAAATAACAACAAATCGTCTGCACAACCATTTTGAACATAAGCGCCTGTGCGCAAACCAATTTTCCCTAGGTCCGATGGGTCGCCCGCAGCACCAAATGACATACGAATATCGGAGATGAAATCGGGGTCCTGCAGCTTGCGTTTCAAACGAGACGTAACATCAAAGTCTGTAGGCTCAAGACCTAAAGCGTTGGGGGGAAACTTACCGTTGGCGTCTTTACCAGGACCAATAGAAATATCCAGCGTACCCTTCAGGTCGGTGGTGCTCAACACCAAATCACCGAACATATCCACGGAGGCAACAACACCTGTTTCATCACTGTGTGCGCTGATGCGAGCCACCAAATCGGACAAGTTTTTTAAATTCGTTTGAGGTGATAAGACATTGCCACTGGACTTCACCACGAATTGATTCGCAATATCAGCATCTGTGGTCACCGAACTCAAAGGCGTAATCAACAAACGCGCACCCGTTACAGATGCTTTGAAGCCTTCAACAAATCCAGCATTGGCATTTAAAGCATCGGCTAAAGCTTGAGGTGTTGCTGCCGATACAGATTGCAGCGGAGAGCCGAACTCTACGGTGTAACTGGGCGAAACAGAATCAGGTAAGTCGTAAGCACTCTCGCTCAAAGTCACGCCATTGATTTGCAATGGCCTTTTCAAGTCTACATCCGTGGCAGCAATACGCATGTCTCGTAGCACTTGCACCATACGAACTTGGCCACCGTATGACGACGGTTGAATGTCCAACACATTGCCATTCGTTGTTGCATTAACAGTGATGGGGCTGCCCAGCGGGTCTGAAATGACCAACTCACCGTTGGCTTCAATACTGGCGTTGACGCCTGCAAGCGAGGCATTAATGCGATCAACCAGCTCATTGGCTGTTTTGAAACCTGTGATCGACTGACCGTTGAGCTTTAACTCTTTAGACAAATCCAGTTGAGACACAGGGACGCGCAGTTCAGAAAAAACTTCTGCGCGTACATTATTTTTGGACACATTGCTATTTTCAATCGTGACCATGCCACCCGATGCCAATGATGTGCTATCGGCAGGTGTCAGCGAGAAGTCTTTGAACTCCCGGCCTAAAGCATCAGTGATCTTAAGGTTGGTGCCATCTACCACGACTGAAATGTTAGAAGCTTGATCTTTAGTGCGGAAAGCTTGTTGCAATTGACTTGCAAGGCCTGCCAAGGTGGTTGCGCTGCTGACATCTAGCCCAAAGTGAACGCCACCCACTGTAGCTTGGAACTTTGAAAAACCAGGGGTCAACCCAGAGCCAAACCGTGGGTTCACTACATCAGCTTGCGATATACCGTTGATCCAATTCGCCACTTGCACTGCCGCGGAAGTGACATGAATGTCTCCCACAGACGCGCCGTTGTCGGTACTGACAGGCGTCAAAGACACGCTACTGATATCGCGACCTTTGGAGTCACTGATTTGCAAATCAGAATCGTTGTTAATCGTGGTTGCAAATAACCCTTGCGCTTGCAAGCTTGTATTCAACGAGGCGGCCAACGCTGACAAGGACGTCGTTGACCCTACCGGCACAGTAGCTGCCATTAGTTGGCCACCCACTACCGCCTTGAAGTTGAAGGATGTGGGGACGGTTCCGACCTTGACATCAGCTAAGGTAATGGCGGCATTGATAGCACCATTAAATTCAGGCAACGACACACCATTCACGGTGATGGCATCTTTTGCAATTTTGAAATCTGCGGACGAAATACGTGCTGTATCCATCGATGCTGGCAAGGGAACAGAAGGACCAGCCGCACCATAGATATCGAAGTTCTGCCCGTACAACACGGTGGCTTTTGCACCGTAAAACATGTCAATGCCACGATAGGCCTTGTTGCCTGTTTGATTCAGATATGCATCGCTGTAATTGGCGTTAACCGCAAAGCCGTTATCCGGGGTGAAGAGTTGGTACTTTTCAGTTTCGGTGAGGGCTTTGCCCAGAAGTTGACGACCATCGCGCGTCATAACTTGCAAGTTTTGACCAGGTTCTGCTTGGTCTAAATAAAACGTAGCCTTGATACCGGCGGACAGCGAGCTAACAGGAGTAAAAACACGCGCGCCATCTACCTTAAAGGTGACGGCTGCAGTAGCGTTGGGGTTGTTCACCAATTGAGTGTTGCTGAGGGCCGCGGGCGGCGTTTGACCGGTAAACCGTACACTGGCGCGAGTGGTCGTGACGTTGGTGCTACCTTCACTGACACGGAATTGTGCGGCAGTTGCGATCCGCATGCCGTCATTCAAAGCCAGGCTAATGCCAGCAGCATCTGAGGTAGCCGCAGGGTCAAACTTGAACAAGTCTTGGCCCATTTGTCCGTAACCGTCGATGCCGTTCTTTTGAATGGCGTTGGTTTCAGTTGCAAAAGTTCGTGCAAGCGCACTCATGTTTTTTTGGGATGGCTCCAACACTTGACCAATGAAATTGAGATAGCCTCCAACTTGACCACCGCTCACGCTGGATAAAGATTCTGTCTTGCCGTAGGGGTCAAGCACCAGTTCTATCTTGTCTTTGACAGCGCTGTTGATACCAATAGGACGGGACTTGTTGCCATCTACAACCAAACCTTGTGTCATGGTCGTACCCAAACTAACGCTCACGGTACCATTGCTCGTGAATGTGACTTTAGTGCGAACCAAGTCAGCGAGCTGCCGTAAGGTCAAGTCACGACGATCCAATAACTCAGCGGGTTGACTTTCTAAATTAGGAGATTTGGTCAGATTTTGATTGATCAATGCCAACTGGCTGGTCAGGGTATTGACCCGAGCAGTTGCACTTTCCAAACCTTGACGTGTTTCTGTCGAGATCAAGTCCATTTGCGAAGACAACTCACCGAAGCGGGAAGCTACGCCATCTGCACTTCGCATAAAACTGGTGCGCAGCACACTTGATGCAGGGTCTGCAGACAATGAACCTGCCGCAGCAAAAAAAGTATCTAGTGCAGAGCTCAAGCCAATACTTTTGTCACCCATGATGTCCATCACGCGCTTGGCGTAATCAACCATCGGTTTTTGACTAGACAAATCGCTGGTGCTGTTGCGCAAGTTCGATTCTGCAAAAGCGTCAAACTGGCGTTTGATAGTTTGCAACATAACGCCAGTACCGACGTACATGCTGGCTAATTTTTTAGGCGCAGAGTCAGCCAACACCACGTCTTGACGCGAATAGCCTTCGGTGTTGACGTTGGCGATGTTGTTACTCACCGTGCTCAAGGCACGCTGATACGCCCCAATTGCACCACTGCTGATGCCGAGCATGTCACTCATTTAGCACCTCCAGAAAATGGCATGTTGAACTCTTTCATGCTCTTGATGCGTGCAGGTTTTTCCATCAGGATGCCTTTGGCTAAATCGGCTGCCGTGGGCAAAGACATGGGCTCTTGCTTGGGGTTCAGTGGCATCGCTTTACCCCGTGCTTTCAGCAAAGCTTCGGTGCTGGGCTGCGGTGTGCCTTGTTGTTTGACCGCACGCTCCATGAACGCAGCCACACCCAAGGCACCACGCTTGGACATTTGCAAAGACACCTCTTTGTCAAACAAACCTTCAAAGGTTTCCATGGCGTGGGATTGGTTGTCTTCGTCCTTCATTGGGGCATTGGCTTCGCGCATGGACTTCATCATCATTTGGATGAACATGCCTTCAAACTGCTGCGCAGACTCTTTCAGCGCTTTGTCTTGATTTTGCTGAGCCTTGCCACGCAATTCGCCCAGGCCCGAAAAGTCCATATAGGACTTCGAGGTAGAGGTGTCAATGGGGCTACTCATGGTGTCACTCGTTTAGATGATGACCAACTCGGCGCGCAAGCTGCCGGAGCTTTTCAAGGCT
>CALKUJ010000046.1 GCA_937996825.1 uncultured Polynucleobacter sp.
CAAAGTTTTGATGAAGTTGCCATAAAGCTCTGGAACAGCATAACCAACAGTGTCAGGCACGTTGATGGTTGTAGCGCCCTCTTTGATCACAGCCTCAAGCACGCGACACAAGAAATCCACTTCAGAGCGATAACCGTCTTCTGGTGAAAACTCAATGTCGTTGGTGTGATTGCGCGCAAAGCGCACAGCAGCTTTGGCTTGCTCAAATACTTGATCAGGCGTCATGCGCAACTTCTTCTCCATGTGCAATGGCGAAGTAGCAATGAATGTGTGAATGCGCTTGGAATTAGCGCCCTTCAAAGCATCAGCCGCTCGGCCGATATCTTTTTCATTGGCGCGGGCCAAAGAGCAAACTGTTGAATCTTTGATCACTTGAGCAATGGCATTGATAGCCGCAAAGTCTCCATCAGAGCTGGCAGCAAAGCCCGCCTCAATCACGTCCACACGAAGACGCTCAAGCTGTCTTGCAATCCTGACCTTTTCATCTTTGGTCATTGAGGCACCAGGTGACTGCTCACCATCTCTCAAGGTGGTATCAAAAATTATCAATTTATCTGTCATGACTTGCTCCCGAACTAACTAAACCTTCTAAATAAAAAACCCCAGTAGGACTGGGGTTCGTGTTGTTTGCTTTGACTCTAAGTGTTTAAGCGTGCACCGACCCCAGGTTTTGACCTAGTCCTAAAAGTAGCAGCAGTGACAAGCTTGTATTCATAACTCTAATATACACAAAAAATGATTTAATTGTTAGAAAGCATATCTGAAGCTTTTTTCTTGCGCAAGACAATCTTTTGCCAAACCCAAAAAACATATCCTGAGATGGCATAAGCCACAAATAGACCAAACAAGGCCACAGGTGGATCGCTTGATACCAAAACAAAGCCCAAGATAATCAAAATCATGACGCCAAAGGGCGCTCTGTAGCGCACATCCAAGGCTTTACCACTGTAGAACATGGCATTTGAAACCATGGTGATACCGGCATAAATGGTCAAGGCAAACATGACCCATGGCAGAGCCAATTCTTTGACGGGTAACTTATTGTCCACCGCCAACCAGACGAAACCAGCGATCAATGAGGCAGCAGCTGGGCTTGGCAAACCTTGGAAAAAGCGTTTATCGACCACACCAATATTGGTATTGAATCGTGCCAAGCGCAAGGCAGCCCCTGCACAGAAAACAAATGCAGCCAACCAACCCCACTTACCTAAATCTTTTAAAACCCACTCGTAGGCAATTAATGCTGGTGCTACGCCGAAAGAAACCATGTCAGTAAGTGAGTCGTACTGTTCACCAAAAGCACTTTGGGTATTGGTCATACGGGCCACACGACCATCCATACCATCCATGACCAAAGCTACAAAAATCGCAATTGCAGCAAATTCAAAACGTTGATTCATGGCCTGCACAATGGCAAAGAAACCGCAAAACAAATTAGCCGTCGTGAACGCATTCGGTAATAAATAGATACCACGATTACGTGGTCGACCCAGATTCTCTTGATCAGGACCATCCCAATCATTGCGACGCAAAGGCGTCACATTGCTGGGTAAATTTTTAGTTAGTCTTGGTTTTCTACGTCGAAATGTCGTCATAGACTACTTTTTAGTCCAATCCGGGCAATTTGGCTAGTACCGTGCTGGTTGCCGATACTTTGTCGCCAACTGTTACCAATGGCTCAGCAGTCAAAGGCAAATACACGTCGACTCTTGAACCAAAACGGATAAAACCGTAACGCTCGCCTTTTTTAAGCTTGTCGCCTAAATGTGCGTAGCAAAGAATTCTGCGGGCAATCAAGCCGGCCACTTGAACCAATGTGATGGTTTGACCATTGGCGTCAATCACCACTGCATTGCGTTCATTTTCTGTGGATGCTTTATCTAAATCAGCATTCACAAACTTACCTGGGAAATACTCAATGCGCTTGATCGTGCCATTCACTGAGGAACGATTGGAATGCACATTGAAGACATTCATGAAAACACTGATTTTGAGTGCTTCACGATTGGCATAAGGATCAAATCCTTTTTCAACAATGATGACTCGACCATCAGCTGGAGATAAAACTGCGTCTTTGGTCAAAGGAACCAAACGACCTGGATCTCTGAAAAACTGCAGCACAAAAATAAAAATAATCCAGAAAGGCCAAGACCATGCCCACCCCGCAGTGGAATGGATCACGAACAATACAAAACCCGCGATGGCCACATGTGGCCAACCTTCTTTTGCAATGATTGGGTGCGGGTAATGAACTGCCATTGTGTCTCTCTTTCTGGATCTTTTATTTATCAGTGACTATCTTGCTTTGCTTAGTTCTTGCTTTGATCAACTAACTTGTTCTTAGCAATCCAAGGCATCATCGCGCGCAACTTAGCACCAACCACTTCAATGTCATGCTCAGCATTCAAGCGACGACGAGAAATCAATGTAGGCGCACCTGCTTTGTTTTCCAAGATGAAGCTCTTTGCGTATTCACCAGTTTGAATGTCTTTCAAGCACTGACGCATTGCATTCTTAGTATCTTCAGTCACAACACGTGGGCCAGTCACATACTCACCATACTCAGCGTTGTTTGAGATTGAGTAGTTCATGTTGGCGATACCACCTTCGTAGATCAAGTCAACAATCAACTTGAGCTCATGCAAGCACTCGAAGTAAGCCATTTCAGGAGCGTAACCAGCTTCAACCAAAGTTTCGAAACCAGCTTTGATCAATTCAACTGCGCCACCACAAAGAACAGCCTGCTCACCGAACAAGTCAGTTTCAGTTTCTTCACGGAAGTTTGTTTCGATGATGCCGGCACGACCACCGCCGTTAGCTGTTGCATATGACAAAGCCACGTCACGTGCTGAACCAGTTGTGTTTTGATGAACAGCGATCAAATGAGGAACACCACCACCTTGTGAATATGTGCCACGAACTGTGTGACCTGGAGCCTTAGGAGCAATCATGATCACGTCCACGTCTGCACGAGGAATCACTTGACCGTAGTGAACGTTGAAGCCGTGAGCAAATGCCAATGCAGCGCCTGCCTTGATATTTGGAGCAACTTCTTTGTTGTACACCTCAGCGATTTGCTCGTCAGGCAACAACATCATCACAACGTCTGCGCCC
The DNA here is from genome assembly GCA_937996825.1 of uncultured Polynucleobacter sp. GTDB lineage: Bacteria > Pseudomonadota > Gammaproteobacteria > Burkholderiales > Burkholderiaceae > Polynucleobacter. The sequence goes on from CALKUJ010000046.1 coordinate 3,115, forward strand.
TTAACAGCTTCAGCCACTTCTTTAACTTGCAAACCTGCGTTTGCAGCTTTATTCCAAGAAGCGCCACCTTTGCGTAAACCAACAGTTACTTTCACACCAGAATCATTCAAGTTCTGTGCGTGGGCGTGACCCTGTGAACCGTAACCAATGATTGTTACTTGCTTACCTTTGATCAAAGATAAGTCTGCGTCTTTATCGTAAAAAACTTTCATGCTATTTCCTATGTAATTTCAGTTTGTTGTTTGTTAAAAAGTTATACCTTCAAGATACGCTCACCGCGACCAACACCTGAGCAACCAGTTCGGACTGTTTCCAAAATGGCGCTGCGGTCTGTGGCTTCAATGAATGCATCCAATTTACTGCTGTCCCCAGTCAGCTCGATGGTGTAAGACTTATCGCTGACATCAATGATACGACCGCGGAATATGTCCGTAATGCGTTTCATCTCTTCACGCTCCTTACCAACAGCTCTGACCTTGATCAACATGAGCTCACGCTCAATGTGAGGACCATCAGTCAAATCAATCACCTTCACCACCTCAACAAGGCGATTCAAATGCTTGGTAATTTGCTCAATGACGTCTTCAGAACCAACCGTCACAATTGTCATACGTGACAAAGATGGGTCTTCTGTAGGAGCCACTGTTAATGTTTCAATGTTGTATCCACGAGCAGAAAACAAACCAACCACGCGTGACAGTGCACCTGGCTCGTTCTCTAAAAGAATAGAAATAATGTGGCGCATCAGAGTTCCTCGCTTCCTAAAAGCATTTCAGTAATGCCTTTACCAGCTTGGACCATTGGCCAAACGTTTTCTGTTGGGTCTGTTTGGAAATCCATGAACACAGTTCGATCTTTCATTTTGAATGCTTCACGAAGTGCTGGTTCAACATCAGACTTTTTCTCAATGCGCATACCCACGTGACCATAAGACTCTGCCAACTTCACAAAGTCAGGCAATGAATCCATGTATGAACTTGAGTAACGCTTGTTATAAGTTAACTCTTGCCATTGACGCACCATACCCAAGTAACGATTGTTCAAAGAAACAATCTTGATTGGTGTGTCGTACTGCTTGCAAGTTGATAACTCTTGAATACACATCTGAATAGAACCTTCACCAGTGATGGTGACCACTTCGTTGTCAGGGAAAGCTTTTTTGATACCCATCGCGTATGGCAAGCCAACACCCATGGTGCCAAGACCACCGGAGTTGATCCAACGACGTGGCTTATCAAATTTGTAGAATTGGGCAGCCCACATTTGGTGCTGACCAACGTCTGAACAAACAAAGGCATCACCCTTGGTGAGTTCCCAAATTTTTTCAACCACATACTGTGGTTTCACAATTTCAGAATCACGATCAAAGCTCAAGCAATCTTTTTTACGCCACTCATTGATTTGTGACCACCAAGCATCTAGCTTGGCTTTGTTTTTCAATGGGCCAGCGGCCTTGATCATGGCAGACATCTCAACCAAAACTTCTTTGAGGTCGCCAACGATAGGCACATCGACTTTCACGCGCTTTGAAATCACGGAAGGGTCGATATCGATATGAATGATCTTTCTAGGTACGCTTGAGAAATGCGCTGGATTACCAATCACGCGATCGTCAAAACGAGCACCCACCGCGATCAAGACGTCGCAGTGCTGCATCGTCATATTCGCTTCATATGTGCCGTGCATGCCCAACATACCCAAGAAACGTGGGTCTGTGCCTGGGAATCCACCCAAGCCCATCAAGGTGTTGGTCACTGGGTAACCAAGCAAGTCAGCAAATTGCTTCAACTCAGGGGCTGCGTCTGAAAGAATCACGCCACCACCTGTGTAGATGTATGGACGCTCAGCTTCAAGCAACAAGTTAATGGCTTTGCGAATCTGACCACTGTGACCTTTGTTCACAGGGTTATAAGAACGCATGATCAATTCATCTGGATAGTTAAAGCGTGCTTTTTGGAAAGACACGTCTTTAGGAATATCCACCACCACCGGACCTGGGCGACCAGTTCTGGCAATGTGAAAAGCTTTCTTCAAAGTCAAAGCAAGATCCGCAGGATCTTTGACCAAGAAATTATGTTTAACGATTGGACGAGTGATACCAACGGTGTCGCACTCTTGGAAGGCATCTTCACCAATGGCAGCTGTAGGCACGTTACCAGTGATGATGACCATTGGAATTGAATCCATGTAGGCAGTCGCAATGCCTGTGACAGCATTGGTCACACCAGGACCAGAGGTCACTAATGCAACGCCGACATTACCTGTGGCACGCGCATAGCCATCAGCAGCATGGACAGCTGCTTGCTCATGACGCACCAAGATATGCTCAAACTTATCTTGTTTGAAAATCTCGTCGTAAATAAATAAAACTGAACCGCCTGGGTAACCCCAGACATATTCAACACCTTCAGCATGAAGAGCGTTGACCAAAATCTCGGCGCCAATCATTTCTGGGCCGTCTTGGTTTTGTTTGTTGCTAGCAGGGTTCAAAAGTTCCGCGCTGGTGTTATTTGCATTCATTTTCTTTAGTCCTTTGCAATTTTCGGCAAAAAATTGTTTGGGCTACTCTGGCTCCGTGCTTGTGGCTCGGGTTCGAGTGGCGGTCGCTTAAATCCGGGAAAAAACCATCTTATGAAAGGTCCGGCAAGTCGAACCTAGGATTTTAGCCTATAACTCCTTATTAGGGGTGGGTTTGTGAAGCGTTGTCTAATAGAGGTTATGGCTTCTGCAAAAGAACTGTCTGACTTCCTCAAGGGAGTTGAGGCGAAATCCTTCAAACGTACCGTGTTTTCGACCCGGGACGAGGAGGCGGCGCTGGACATTGTTCAAGACAGCATGATGAAACTGGCTGAGAAGTATGGTGACCGAGAAGCTGCAGAACTGCCTTTGATCTTCACCCGAATTCTTCAAAACACCACCTTAGACTGGTTCAGACGACAAAAAACACAAAATACCTGGGTCAGCCTCTTCTCCTCCCTGCGCGGGGGCAGCAAGGATAATTTGGATGAGGCTGATTACTCCGACCCCTTGGAGTTCCTTGATTCTTCAGAAGAAAATCTTGGTTTTGAAGATGGCGCAACGATTTTAGAGCGTCAAGAATTGATCAAAATCATCGAAAATGAGATTTCAAAACTACCTTCACGTCAACGAGAAGCCTTCCTCATGCGTTATTGGGATGATCTGGGCATTTCTGAAACAGCCAAATTAATGGCTTGCTCAGAGGGTAGCGTGAAAACACACTGCTCTCGAGCAGCTGCATCTTTGGCGAAAGCCCGTAAAAAACAAGGATTTAAACTGTGAGTATCGACACTAGAAATAATTCATCGACGACCAATGCAGAGTTGCGCGTGGCGATGCTCGCTCGCGATTTGTTGGATGAAGGCTCAGAAAACCTACCAACTCACATCACAGAACGTCTAGCAATCGCAAGAAAAGCAGCTTTAACTGCTCAAGCCGCCCAGAAAAAACCGGTTTGGCACAGAGAATTTGCCTTGGCTGGATTTGGCAATCTTCATGGCGTTAACTCAGACTGGCGCAATAAAGCTTGGGGCACTTTAGGTGCAGCCCCAATCTTCGCACTTGTCTTAGGCATCTTTTTAATTTCTAACTGGCAACAAGATGAGCGCATTTTGGATATCGCGAAGGTCGATAGCGCCATTTTGGTAGATGCAGTACCGCCAGAAGCTTATAAAGACAATGGTTATGTGCGCTTCTTGATGACCAATGGCAAAGACTTGGTTGTTGAAGAAGATGAGGAAGAGAAAATCTAATCAAGATTTATCTTCTTTAGATCATTTGAAAACATGAAATACCAAAATCAATACATCTACCTAACTTGTCGCAAGATGAGTCATATCTTGGTGATGCTTGCCTTGATATTTGGTTGTACATT
>CALKUJ010000047.1 GCA_937996825.1 uncultured Polynucleobacter sp.
AAAGATCTTAGTTTTAGGGAATAGAAAAAAGACCACGTTGGTGGTCTTTTTTTATTGGTCGGGGCGAGAGGATTTGAACCTCCGACCACTTGCACCCCATGCAAGTACGCTACCAGGCTGCGCTACGCCCCGACATAAAAGAAAATTGTAAATTACCTAGATAGGATTTTTAGGACGGCTTCTAGCTCATCCCTGATTGAATCTTGATGTTTGCCATTGCTCTGGGGGTGTCCCAGTACAGAGTTTTCTTGGCTTGATTCATTGAGGCGCAATTTAGCGCCGTTGATGGTGAAACCTTCTTCATACAGAAGCTCTCTGATTCTGCGAATCAGCACCACTTCATGGTGTTGGTAATAACGACGATTACCGCGACGTTTTTGTGGGTTGAGCTGATTGAACTCTTGCTCCCAATATCTTAAGACGTGAGGCTTAACATCGCACAACTCCCCTACCTCACCAATGGTGAAGTAGCGTTTCGCTGGAATTGGAGGGAGGGATCCCCCGGCAATCATGCCGTGCATGTTCTTTTCCATATCTGAAACTCTTTAGAGCTTAGGATCGACCTTGTCTTTGAGCTTTTGGCTGGCGTGGAATGTGACCACGCGTCTGGCAGAGATGGGTACCAACTCACCAGTTTTAGGATTGCGGCCAGGACGAGCTGATTTTTCTCTTAATTGGAAGTTACCAAATCCAGAGATCTTAACGTCCACACCTGATTGCAAAGATTGGCCAACTGTTTCAAAGAAAGAGTCGATCAAGTCTTTGGCTTCACGCTTGTTTAAACCAACTTGGTCAAACAAGGCGTCTGATAATTCTGCTTTTGTAATTGTTCCGGCATCACTCATGTCTGCACTCCACTTTTACTTTGTTCTGTCGTTTGTTCTTTAGCTACTGCTACTGTTTATTTTGTTCTTTACGCTTTTGCTTATTTACTGCTTATTCTGTTCTTTGCTGCGTCGTTGGTCAACGGGATCAACGAATTCTTGCTTTGCATTTTACGCTCATGGCGTCTAACAGGGCTGAAATCACCGGTTCGATCTGAGCATCTTGTAATGTACCTGATTCGTCTGACAAAGTGATCCTAAATGCCAAACTCTTTTCGTTTTCAGCCATTCCGCCCATTCTGCCAGCAGTTGGCTTGAATTCGTCAAACAAGTCGATTTTCTTGACCAATAACTGTTTGGCCGCTTTCATGGCGTCTTGCAATTGGGTCACCGTGACCGATTGATCCACCACCACTGCCAAGTCTCTGGTAACAGCTGGGAACTTGCTGATGGTGTTGATGACCGGTAAACCAATGTCTTGGATCGCTGCCCAGTCAATTTCAAAGAGGATCACTGAACCTGGGATGTCATAGGCTTGTTGCCAACGAGGGTGTAGTTCACCAATCACGCCCAAGTTGATATCTTTGCCACGCTTTCTGATCGAAATTTGTGCACTGCGTCCAGGATGTAAAGCTGGGTGTTCTGTTTTTTCTGCTTTGAACTCCAAAGGAGCTAAAAGTGCTTCTAGATCACCTTTGACATCAAAGAAGTCGACTGAACGAGTGGCTGTGCCCCATTGCTCTGGCAATGCTGGGCCATAAGCCAAACCTGCCACACGCACTGGTTGATCGTAACCAGCGATGCTGAGCTCACCAACTTGAGCTTCTGGGTTGCGCAGGAATACACGACCTACTTCAAATAGACGAACACGCGTTGCTTTGCGGTTGATGTTTTGTTTTAAGTTTTGTACCAAGCCACCAATCAAGTTGCTTCTCATGACGGAGTATTGGCTCGCGATCGGGTTGCGTACTTTGATAGGGTTGGTGTTACCAGCTAATTTTTCTTCAGTGTCAGCGTCAATGAAACCAAAGTTCATGACTTCTTGGTAGGCTCTGCCTGCAATGGCGTGACGCAATTGATGGATGCCACGCTTAGGCTCTTGAGTGCCTTGCATGCGCTGCTCTGCCACTGGTGGGTTGGCTGGAATGTTTTCAAAGCCGTAGAGTCTGGCGACTTCTTCAATCAGATCTTCTTCGATTTCAATATCGAAACGATGACTTGGAGCTTTGACCACAAATGCTTCATTGCCTTCGCGTTGGTATTGCAAACCAATGCGATCAAATAGTCCTGCAATCACATCAGCCGTCAATGGCACACCAATGACCTTTTGTGCACGAGCCACTCTTAAGCGCACGTCTGAGCGTTTAGGCAAGTTAACAACTTGGTCATCAACAGGACCCAACTGACCACCACAAATCTGAGTGATCAATGCTGAGACATATTCCAATGCATTGACGGTGCCAGCAGGATCCACACCACGCTCAAAGCGATGCGCAGCATCGGTTGAGAAGTTGAATCTTCTGCTGCGACCCTGAATGGCAGATGGCCACCAGAAAGCAGATTCGAGATAAATGTCTTGAGTGTCTAAAGTGACAGAGCTTGGGTTACCACCCATGATGCCAGCCATGCTTTCTACACCATTGGCATCAGCGATCACGCCAACACCTTGACCATTCAATGGCGCCACAGAAACTGTTTGGCCATTCAATAGTTCTAATTGTTCACCATCGCGACCCCAACGAACTGTGAGGTCACCTTTGATTTTGTTCAAATCAAATACGTGCGTTGGTTGGCCAATGGCCAACATCGCATAGTTTGAGATATCTACCAAAGCAGAGATGCTTCTTTGGCCAGCGCCTTCTAAACAACGCACCATCCATTCCGGTGTTTTGGCTTTAGCGTTCACGCCTTTGATCACACGACCAGCAAAGCGACCACACAGGTCAGTGTTTTCAACTGTGACTTTGAGCTTGTCTTGAATGCTGCTCTTTTGCGCTTCAATGCTTGGCGTACATAACTTGGCACCAGTGATCGCTGAGACTTCACGCGCCACACCAAGGATAGATAAGCAATCAGCTTTATTTGGTGTGAGCTTGATGACAAAAATGGTGTCATCAAGTTTTAAGTGTTCACGAATGTCTTTTCCAACTGGTGCATCAGCAGCCAACTCCATGATGCCTTCAGAGTCTTGACCAATACCTAGTTCACGACCTGAGCACAACATGCCTTGAGATTCAACACCGCGCAATTTGCCGAGTTTGATCGCAAATGGTTTGCCACCTTCTTCAGATGGTGGCAATTGCGCACCAACCAAAGCACAAGGAATCTTGATACCAACGCGAGCGTTCGGTGCACCACAAACAATTTGAAGTGTTTCGCCACCAGCATTCACTTTACAAACGCGCAAGCGGTCTGCATCTGGGTGCTGCGCAGCTTCTAGAATTTCTGCAACAACCACTTGTGTGAATGGCGGTGCTAAAGGACGAGTTTCTTCAACTTCAAGACCTGCCATGGTCAAAGCATGTGACAACTGCTCCGTTGTCATGTCAGGATTGACGTATTGTCTGAGCCAGGATTCTGAAAATTGCATGATGGTTGCTCAGTCTGAATTAAGCTGGGAATTGAGATAAGAAACGAATGTCGTTTTCGAAGAACAAACGCAAATCGTCAATGCCATAGCGCAACATGGTCAAGCGCTCTAAACCTGAGCCAAAAGCAAATCCAATGTAACGCTCTGGGTCTAGACCCATGTTGCGCAATACGGTTGGATGAACTTGACCTGCCCCTGAAATTTCTAACCAGCGACCTGCTAGTTTTCCAGATCCAAAGGCCATGTCAATTTCTGCTGACGGCTCAGTGAATGGGAAATACGATGGGCGGAAACGAACATCGATGGCGTCCGTTTCAAAGAATGTTTTTAAGAAGTCGGTGTACACACCTTTGAGATCAGCAAACGATACGTTTTCTGCGATCCACAAGCCTTCTACTTGATTGAACATTGGTGAGTGAGTCGCATCACTGTCCACACGATAAGTGCGACCTGGTGCAATCACTTTGATTGGTGGCATCACTGCTTCTTTGGCATATTTAGCCACATGAGCGCTGGCATAGCGAACCTGCATGGGGCTGGTGTGCGTGCGCAAAAGCAATGGTTTGTTTTGCTCATCAACACCTTCCACATAGAAGGTGTCTTGCATGGATCTGGCTGGATGATTTTCAGGGCTGTTAAGAGCCGTGAAGTTGAACCAGTCGTTTTCGATTTCTGGGCCATCAGCCACATCGAAACCAACTGATCGGAAAATTTGTTCAACGCGTTCCCAAGTGCGCATCACTGGATGCAAGCTACCACTGTCTTGACCACGACCTGGCATGGTGACATCAATGGCTTCAGCACTTAAACGAGTTTGTAAAACGGCATCAGCCAATGCTTGGCGACGCGCATTGAGCGCTGCTTCTACGGCTGATTTAACTTGGTTGATTTCTGCGCCGGCTGCTTTGCGTGCCTCAGGATCCAACGCACCTAGCGACTTAAGACGCTCTGTGAGAATTCCGGATTTACCGAGGTAGCGTGCCTTGGCGTCTTCGAGGGCCGCCGAATCGGCGGCACCATCGAAGTCCCGCTTGGCATCCTCGACAACTTGGTCGAGTGAAACCATGTGCGGGCCCTATTTACGCTGCTACTACTGTTTTGATACGAGCGACTAAGGCAGCAAAAGCTGGCTTGTCGTTGATCGCCATGTCAGATAGAACCTTACGGTCTAACTCAACACCTGATCGCTTCATACCATTCATGAATACGCTGTATGTCACATCGTATTGGCGAACAGCAGCATTGATACGTGCAATCCACAAAGCACGGAATACGCGCTTCTTATTGCGACGGTCACGGTAAGCGTACTGACCTGCACGCATAACCGCTTGCTTAGCAATACGGAATACATTCTTACGACGGCCACGGTAACCTTTGGCAGCATCGATAACTTTTTTATGACGGGCTCTAGCTGTAACCCCGCGTTTGACTCTTGGCATGTGATTCTCCTATTCGTCTGAGGTTAAGCGTAAGGCATCATAGAACGTACTGATTTCACATCTGAATCATGTACGGCAACTGCACCGCGAAGGTGACGTTTGTTCTTAGTCGTCTTCTTGGTCAGAATATGGCGCTTGAACGCTTGACCACGTTTGATAGAACCGCTTGCGCGAACTCTAAAACGCTTAGCTGCACCGCTTTTCGTTTTCATCTTGGGCATAACTGCTCCCTTTTCACTAATTTGTACGACTTAGGTGGCAATCGACGATTGCACTTCTATTACCCAGACATACTTCTAAATAGGACTTTCGTCCTTCTCCGGTCTGACTTACGTCGCCGGGTTACTGCATCACCTTTTCAGGTAATTCTTTCACTCTTGCGAGTGATTATTTCTTCTTGACGGGGGACAGAACCATCACCATCTGGCGCCCCTCCATCTTTGGAAACTGTTCTACTTGGCCATACGGCTCTAGATCAGCTTTCAATCTTTCCAACATGCGCACACCAATTTCTTGGTGGGCTAATTCACGACCTCGGAAACGCAAAGTGATTTTTGTCTTATCACCTTCTTCTAAGAATCTCACCAAATTGCGCAACTTAACGTTGTAGTCACCGTCATCAGTGCCAGGGCGGAATTTAACTTCCTTCACCTGAATGACCTTTTGCTTTAACTTCGCTTCGTGAGCTTTCTTAGCTTCTTGGTATTTGAACTTGCCGTAATCCATCACACGGGCAACCGGAGGTTCTGCCGTTGGGGCAATCTCCACCAAATCTAATTCGCTCTCTTCCGCCAGTCTTAAAGCTTCGGCCAATTTCACCACTCCAAGTGGTTCACTGTCGTTGCCAATTAATCGTAATTCGGGGGCAGTAATTTCCCGGTTAATACGATGAGTTTTCTCAGTAGCTATCTCGTGTTTCCTTCAAAAATTTTTAACAAGACCTTGCTCACCTCAGACTGGCTGGGGTCCGACTTTCTGGGATACATCCTGTTGGAGTCGGGCGATGAAGTCTTCGATTGGCATTACACCTAAATCAACTCCACCTCTGGCGCGCACGGCCACCGCATTTGCTTCTGCTTCCTTGTCACCGACAACGATGAGATAAGGAACCTTCTGCATTGCGTGCTCACGGATTTTAAACGTAATTTTCTCGTTCCGCAAATCGACTTCAGCCCTAAATCCTTGTTTTTTGAGGATTTGCTGAACTTTTTCAGCATATTCTGCTGAATTTCCGGAAATATTCATCACTATGCACTGAGTTGGTGCAAGCCAGCTTGGCATCGCACCCGCATGGTTTTCGATCAAAATGCCGATAAATCGCTCCAAAGAACCCACGATCGCACGGTGCAACATCACAGGTACTTGACGGTCATTGTCCGCAGAAACGTATTCAGCGCCTAAACGAAGTGGCATTGAAAAGTCGACTTGCATGGTGCCGCACTGCCAAGAACGACCGATGGAATCTTTGAGGTGGTATTCAATTTTCGGACCGTAGAAAGCGCCTTCACCTGGTAACTCTTCCCACTCTTGACCAGAAGATTTCAAGGCATTGCGCAAAGCTGCTTCGGCTTTATCCCAAATCGCATCGTCACCGACGCGCTTGGCCGGACGCAAAGCCAACTTAACAGCAACTTCTGTGAAACCAAAGTCTTGGTAAACGCGGCGCACGGCTTCATCAAAATCAGCCACTTCAGATTGAATTTGATCTTCGGTACAGAAGATGTGTCCATCGTCTTGTGTGAAACCACGCACACGCATCAAACCGTGCAAAGCACCGGATGATTCATTGCGGTGACACTGACCAAACTCACCGTAACGCAAAGGCAGTTCACGGTAGCTGTGTAAACCAGCGTTGTAAATTTGTACGTGGCCTGGGCAGTTCATGGGCTTCAAAGCATAGGCACGATTCTCTGATTCAGTCGTGAACATATTGTCTTTGTAGTTGTCCCAGTGGCCTGATTTTTCCCAAAGCCCGCGATCCAAAATCTGCGGCGCTTTAACTTCTTGATAACCTTCTTGTTGATACACGCGACGCATGTATTGCTCAACCTCTTGCCAAATTGACCAGCCCTTTGGATGCCAGAAAATCAAGCCAGGCGCTTCTTCTTGGAAATGAAATAAATCGAGTTGCTTACCTAAGCGGCGATGAT